>DASUSP010000144.1:0-3853 GCA_036375035.1 Candidatus Limnocylindria bacterium | reverse complement strand
GGGCGTCGCCGTCCAGGTAGGCCGGGATCTCGACGACGGCATCGGCGTCCGCGGCGGGCCGGTCGCCGGGGGCGTGGACCGCCACCAGCTCCAGCCCCATGGAGTGCGTCGCGCGGGCGATGCGCGCCGCGATCTCGCCCCTGTTGGCGATCAGCACGCGCCGCAGCCGGCCGTCACGAGGAGACGCCGCATCCCCCTGGGCCGAGACCGCCCCGAGCGACGAACGCGACAGTCGAAGCCGGCCGCCGACGCGCAGGGCGGGGAGCCGGCCATCGGCGATCCAGCGCTGCACCGTTCGAACCGTAACGCCCAGCTCCCCGGCGACCTCGCGGGGGGTCAGCGTGTCGTCAGCCACGTCGCGATTGTCGCATGCGGACGCCTGTGACCGGTCGACAGCCGACTTGCTGACCGAGCGTATGATCGGAGGGCTCCAGGTCGCGCCCAGTCGCCGTCCCTCCGACTGCGGGGGAGCGCGCACACCCGAGCGTGCGCATGTCCACCGAAATCAGGGAGGTACATGCATGCACCGACCAAGACGCTTCAGCTTCCTGCTGCTCCTCGCATTCCTTCTGACGCTGGCCATGGCACCCGGAGCCAGCGCCTCGCCTCGCGGGCAAGGCTTCCTGACCGGACCGAGCGACGGGGACGCGCTCGACATCGCGATCCGCTACCTGCGCGACAACCACGCGAAGTACGGCCTGAGGCGCGCGGATGTCAACGACGTCGTCGTCACGGACCGGTACACGTCGGACCACAACGGCGTCACCCACCTGTACATCCGCCAGGCCCATCGCTCCCTGGAGGTGGTGGGGGCGGAGGTCAATGTCAACGTCGCGGCCAACGGCCGCATCATCAGCTTCGATAGCAGCTTCATCGCCAACCTCCGGGCCAAGGTGCGCGACGGCGACACCCGCGGCGCGCAGGCATCGGTCAAGTCGGCGGCTCGGTCCCTCGGGCTGCAGCCACCCGCCCGGCTGACCGTCCTGGAGCGGCATGGCGGAGTCGATCGTGAGACGGTCTTCGCCGGCAGCGGCATCAGCCAGGAGCCCATCACGGCGAGGCTCGTCTACCAGCCGACAGGGGACGTGGTGCGGCTGGCGTGGCAGCTGGACATCTACGAGCCCGATGGCGACCACTGGTGGAACATGCGGGTGGACGCGGCCACGGGCGAGGTGCTGGCCCGTGACGATTACGCCAGCCACGCGGACGGGAGCTACCGCGTCTTCGAGCTTCCCAAGGAGAACCCGGACGAAGGCGACCGCACGCTCCAGGTGAACCCGGCCAGTGACGCCTCACCGCTGGGATGGATCACCGACGGGCAGACGCTGACCCAGGGTAACAACGTCCTGGCCTACACAGATCGCGACAACGACAACCTGCCCGATGCCGGCGGCTTCGCCGACGGCGGGCCGGGCCTGGTGTTCGACTTCCCGCTGGACCTCACCGGCCCGCCCGAGAACTACCAGGACGCGGCGGTCACGAACCTTTTCTACTGGAACAACGTGATCCACGACGTCCTGCACGGCTACGGCTTCGACGAGAAGGCGGGCAACTTCCAGCAGGACAACTTCGGGCCGCAGAACGGCAAGGATGGCGACCCGGTGAGAGCGGAGGCACAGGACGGCTCCGGTCGCAACAACGCCAACTTCTTCACGCCGCCCGATGGCTTCCGACCCCGAATGCAGATGTTCGAGTGGCGTGACTCGGCACCAAACCCGCTGGAGGTCGTCGGGGTCGGAACCTTCTCCGGTCCCATGGCCGGGTTCGGCGCCAGCCTGGCGACGACCGGGCCCATCAGCGGTACGCTGGTGGTGGTGGACGACGGTGTCGGCGTCACGAGCGACGGCTGCGAGCCCTTCGACCTCCCCGGCGATCCGGGGACCACGATCCCGCTGATCGACCGTGGCGCGTGCAACTTCACCGTCAAGGTCAAGAACGCGCAGGTCGCCGGTGCCCTGACGGCGATCGTGGCCAACAACGCGCCGGGCGCGCCGTTCGGCATGGGTGGGGCTGATCCCACCATCACGATCCCGTCGATCATGATCTCGCTGGACGATGGCAACGCGCTGAAGGAGCCGGGCAACCTCCCGGCGGCGGCCACGCTCAGCCCCAACCCGGACCTCCAGCCGGATCGTGATTCCGACCTGGACTCCGGGGTCATCGTGCACGAGTACGGGCACGGGGTGAGCAACCGGCTGACCGGTGGCCCCGGCAACGCCGGCTGCCTGCAGAACGCGGAGCAGATGGGCGAGGGCTGGAGCGACTTCCTGGCCCTGGTCCTCACCGCCGAGGCGGGTGACGAGGAGATCGCCCGCGGCATCGGCAACTACGTGGTCTTCCAAGACGCCAGCGGCATCGGCATCCGGCCGACCGCCTATTCCCGCGACATGACGGTCAACCCCTCGACCTACGCGACCGTGATCGAGGAGGCCGGCACCCCGACGCTGACCATCCCGCACGGGGTCGGTTACGTCTGGGCCACCATGCTGTGGGAGATGTACGGCAACCTGGTCGACGAGCACGGGTTCAGCGGCGACATCTATGGCGACTGGACCAGCGGCGGGAACAACCTGGCCCTGCAGCTGGTCATCGACGGGATGAAGTTCCAGCCGTGCAGCCCCGGCTTCGTGCAGGGCCGCAACGCGATCCTGGACGCGGACTTGGCGCTGACCGATGGCGACAACCAGTGCCTGATCTGGGATGCGTTCGCCAAGCGTGGCCTCGGCTTCAGCGCCGAGCAGCGCTCCTCGAAGAAGACGGCCGACGGATCCGCGGCCTTCGACCTGCCGCCGGAGTGCGGCGCGTCGGCGGGCATCGTGCTGCCGCTGGCGCCGGTGGCCGTGGCCCGCATCGCGGCGGGCGTGGAGTGGCGCCGGATTCTCAGGCGGCGTTGAGCCGCGGATCCTGACCGATGACGAGGCGGCCGCTCCGGCGGCCGTCTCGTCATCCTAGTCGCGCCAGGACGGGTTCTGCTTCTCCAGGAATGCGCCCAGGCCCTCCTGCCCCTCCGGCGAGACCCGCTGTCGCGAGGCGACGTCAAGGGCGTGCGCGGCAAAATCGGCTTCCGCCATCCCGCGTCGGGAGCGGATGAGCGCCTTCGCGGCGCGAACGGCGGTCGGCCCAGAGCTCAGCAGCTCGGCCACCAGCGAATCCACCCGCGCATCGAGGGCCGCCTCATCGGTCACCACCTCGTGCACCAGGCCGATGGAACGCGCGCGCTCCGCGTCGAACCGCTCGCCGGTCATGAACAGCGCCCGCGCCTGCCCCTCCCCGATGCGCGCCAGCACGAATGGGCTGATGATCGCCGGCAGGATGCCGAGCTTCGCCTCGGTGAAGCCGAAGCGGGCGTCGGCGGCGGCCACCACCACGTCGGCCACGGCGCACAGTCCCATCCCGCCGCCGAGCGCCGCGCCCTGCACCCGCGCCACCACCGGCACGGGGCAGTTGTCGATGGCTCCCAGCATGTCCTGCAGCCGGGCGGCGTCGGCGCGGTTCTCCTCCTGGCTGAGCTGCATCGCTGCGCGCTGCCATGCGATGTCCGCGCCGGCGGAGAACACCTTCCCCTCCCCGGCCAGGACGACGGCGCGCAGCGCGTCAGGCGGCTCGGCAGCGAGCGAGGCGAACGCCTCGTGCAGGTCGGCGATCATCTCGGCGTTGAAGGCGTTGCGCACCCCCGGGCGGGCCAGCGTGACGCGTGCCACCGGGCCGTCGCGTTCCAGCCGCAGCGCGGCCATCAGCCCCGTCCCCGCCGGTAGAAGGGCTCGGCCACGGCACGTACCGATTCCAGGAGCGGCTCCTCCAGCCAGACCACGTCGGTGCCGTCGGGCACGTCCACGGCGGCGCTGGCTCCCTC
>DASUSP010000143.1:0-7152 GCA_036375035.1 Candidatus Limnocylindria bacterium | reverse complement strand
AGGTTCGCTGACGCGTTGTCGAATCCGCAGATGTCGCAGATCAGGTTGCCGCCGCGGCGTGGGGCGCCGCAACGGGGGCAGCTCGGGCCTGTCATTGACGTTGGTCTCCCTCCCTATTGAGTGGTTCGTGTTGTCCGACCCTACGGCCTCCTGTTGGTGTGTTCGAGGGGAGAATCGGCCCCCGACTCGACGATCTTCCAGAAGGAGTCCTTCCGGGTGACGAGGCCGTCGCGGAAGGTCCACAGGTCGCAGCCGCGGACCTCGAGGCGGAGGCCATCGGTGGTGGTGCCGGTCAGGGTCCATTCCGATACGCCGCGGTCGCCGGCCACGAAGTGGTCGTCGTCGCCGTAGCGGACGTCGGGGATGCCGGAGAAGCGGGCGGCCAGGCCCTCGCGGACGGCGGCCTTGCCGGTGAAGCGGCGGCCGTGCGGGTCGGGGCCGCGTGGGGACTCGAAGACCGCGTCATCTGCGAAGAACGACATGATCGCGTCCAGGTCGTGACGGTTGAAGGCGTCGAGGATCGCCTGGAGCGTGGGGACCGTCGGCATCAGACGTATCCCTCTGGGACCGGGCCGATGATCGCCATGCCGTGGCGCTCCGCGATGCCGGCCAGCTCCTCGTCGGCGGCGCCGCGGTCGATGGCGGCGGCGAGCTCGTCGAAGTACCCGACCATGGCGGCGGGGGCGTAGAGGTTCAGCTTGCGGCTGGGGACGTTGCCGACACGGAATCCGTGGATGACGCCGGCGGGGATGAAGATGAACGAGCCGGCCGGACAGGCGTGCTCGTCCGTGCCGATGAAGATGCGGTACTCGCCCTCCAAGACGTAAAAGGCCTCGGCGCAGTCATGGTGGATGTGCATCGGCGGGCCGAAGCCCGGAGGCTCATCGGCCTGGAGGAGGGACACGGCGCCATCGGTGTCCTCGGCCGACACCTTGACCGACATCGCGAAGCTGCCGAGCTCAATCGCTCGCCCCTGGTCCGGCTTGAGGACGATGGGCTTTGTCACGACGCGGCGTTCCCGGGCGGGGCAGGGCGGGTCGCGTGGCGTGGAATCGTCAAATCACCCCCGTGTGGGCAGCTGGGCGTGCTTGCTTGCCGGCAAGGTTAGCAAAGGCAATCAACCAGGGTCCGGGCAGCTGCACCGTTGCTGGCTTGACGGCAAAGCTAGCATCGGCGCACATGCCGGAGGCAGATGTGGTCCCGTCGCTGAGCGATGGCGTGGAAGCGCGAGGAATCATCGTCGTCTGCGGCGCGACGGGGAGGCAGGGCGGAGCCGTTGCCCGGCACCTGGTGGCCGAGGGGTGGCCTGTGCGTGCCCTGTCACGCGCGCCGGATTCGGCGAAGGCGCGAGCGCTCGCGGACCTCGGCATGGAGGTCATCGGCGCCGACATGTCGGATCGCTCCAGTCTCGACGTCGCCATGGACGGCGCCTACGGGCTGTTCAGCGTGCAGAACGGGATGCTGTCCGGCTTCGAGGCCGAAGTGACGCAGGGCAGGAACGTGGCGGACGCGGCACGCGCGGCGGGCGTGCGCCACGTGGTCTACGGGTCAGCGGGCATCGGCACCCGAACGGGGATCCCTTCGTGGGACGCCAAGGTCGCGGTCACCGAGCACCTGCGGACGCTGGAGCTCCCGCTCACGGTGTTCCGTCCGGAGGCGTTCATGGAGCTGATGAGCGATCCCGCTTTCTACCCACCGGTTGCGGTGTGGCACGTGATGCCCAGGCTGATGGGTGGCGGAAGGGTGGTTCCCTGGCTTGCCGTCGACGACGTGGGCGCCATCGTGGCGAAGGCGTTCGCCGACCCGTCCCGCTTCATCGGTGCCGACATCTCGCTGGCCGCCGACGTGAAGTCAATCGACGAGTGCCGCGCCGAATGGACCCGGGTCTTCGGCCGGCGCCCACGGAGCTTCCCCATGCCGGCGTGGCTGCTCGAACGCGTCGCCGGGCATGCCGGCAAGGATCTGCCCGTGATGTGGCGCTGGCTGCGGACGGGCTCGGTCCCCGAGGACACGAGCCCGACCCGCGAGATCCATCCCGGCGCCCTTACCGTCCGCCAGTGGCTGGAGCGGCAGCGGGACGCTTTAGCTAGCGGCCGATGAACGAGTCGACAGCGTCCTGATCGTTCGACAGCGTCCAGAACTCCACCACGCGCCCGTCTGAGCCGAAGCGCATGGCATCGGCCATCACCACGTCCAGCTGCTGCCCCTCGCGCTCGGCGGTGATGTGCGTGAACGACATGAGGTGATCGCGGCCCTCCAGGATGTCCAGCGGCTCGACCTGGAGGCGCCCTCCGGTGAGGGTGTGGAAGCGCGCCAGCAACCCCAGCGCCGCATCGCGCCCGTGGTAGTCGCCGGACACGGAGCTGCGTCCCGGCCAGTGCCACACCACGTCGTCGTTCAGCAGCGTGTCGCCGAAGGTGGGGAGGTCGCCGCGGCTGACCGCCTCCATGGCGGTGCGAAGGCGTTCTGCCTTTGTCATCTCTCTGCCCTCCGCCACTACGACCAGAACTCGTCGATCGACGCCTGATCGGCGTTGGACGCCCAGAACTCGGCGATGCGTCCCTGATCGTCGAATCGGAAGGCGTCCGCCGCCACCGTGTCGAGGCGACGGCCCTGCCGCCCGGCGGTCACGTGCAGGAACGCGGCGCCATGACGCTGGTTGGCAAGTACCTCGAGGGTCTCGAGCTTCATCGTGTCCGAGGTCTCCTGCCGGACGGCGTCGAAGTAGCCCATGATCGCTTCGCGGCCTCGGTAGTCGCCGCTGAACCGATGCGTCCCGCCCACGTGCCAGACCGCATCCTCCGCCAGCGAGTCCATCATGGCCTCGCGTTCCTCCTGGCCATAGGCGGCCAGCCATCGTTCGAGAAGCTGCACCTGCTCGTTCACCGGCGATTCCTCCTCAGGAGCACTGCCAATCCCCGAAGCATACGTCTCGGCTGGCCGCGCGAAGCGTGGCGTTTAACGAGTAGCGTCACCCGACCGGCATCAGAGGCCCGCGCCAGCGACGCGCGGCCTCTTCATGCGCAGCCCGTCGTGGGCACGGACGATGCCGATCAGCCGGTCCATTGCCTGGGGCGAGCCGATCGACGGGCGTACCATCCCGCTCATGGGCTTGCTCGGTCGCATGGGTCGGCGGGTCGTGGCGCTCGCCGACGACCCGGGCGACGACGATGACCTCCGCCTCCGCAAGCGCGTCGGGGTGGCCGCCGGGATCCTGACCATGGTCGCCCCCGTCAGCCTGCCGATCCAGGCCGCGGGCCACCCGCTGAGCATCATCCTGGCGGTCGCGCTGTCGGCGTTCAGCGCCGCGAACCTGGCCGTCCTTGCCCGGAGCCGGCGGTTCGATCGCTACGTCGTGGCCCTTATCACCGCCGGCACTATCTGGGTTCCCCTGGCGCACGTGGTGGGCGGCGGGATCACGGGCACCACGCCGGCCCTGGCCTGGGCGTTCCTGGTCCCGGCGTACGCGATCCTGTCCCTTGGCCCGCGGCGCGCGATGCCGTGGTTCGCCACGTTCGTGGTGAGCGTGGTGGGGATGGCCGTGGCCGATCCGTGGGCGCGGACGACGTTCGGCGAGGGCGCGTACGCCCTGCGGGTCGTGGGTTGGACGACGAACGTGCTGCTCCCGCTCTCCATCGTCTTCGTCCTGCTGCGCTACACCGACCTGCGGCGCCGCATCGCGGAGGCGCGGGTCGATGAGCTGCTGCTGAACGCGATCCCGGCCTCCATCGCCATGCGCCTGAAGCACGGCGAGGACCGCATCGCGGAGGGCTACCCGCAGACCACGGTGCTGTTCGCCGACGTCGCCGGATTCACGGCGTGGACGACGCAGACCCGTCCGGAACGGGTCATCGGCCTTCTCGACGACCTGTTCACGCGCTTCGACGATGTCGCTGCGGCTCACGGCATCGAGAAGCTCAAGACCATGGGGGATGCGTACATGGCCGTCGCCGGGGCACCCATGCCGCGCCAGGACCATGCCATGGCAGCCATGGGTGCCGCCCGGGACATGCTCCGGGCCGTCGCCGCCTGGCGCGACGCGCACGACGTTGCGCTGGACGTCCGTATCGGGCTGGCGAGCGGTGCCGCGGTGGGCGGTGTCATCGGTCGCCGGCGCATCCTCTTCGACCTTTGGGGCGAGACGGTCAACACGGCCGCGCGCATGGAGTCGAGCGGCCTGCCCGGTCGCATCCAGGTGGCGGAGTCGACCATGCGCCTGGCGTCACCCGGCCTCCGTTTCGTCGAACGGGTCATTGACGTGAAGGGGATGGGGGAGGTGCACGCCTACCTGCTGGACGAGGCCTGAGGGCCGCAGGGCATGGGCCAGCATCTGCCAGATCGGCACGCCATCGTGGACGTGGTTCGGCAGCAGCTCGTCCTCCGGCCGGGGGCCCTCCTTCTCGCCCGTGACTCGTGGCCCACGCGCCAGCGCATTGGAGGCGCCGAGGTGGTGGACAAGGATCGAGCCGATACCCCGCTCGCCCACCGCATCCTCGCGGCTCCAGGCGGCCAGTGTGCGTCATGAATGCCTGGGCGCACGCAGTGGCATCGGCGGCTGCAATCAGGCAGGCAACGTCCCTTCCGGAGCCCACATCGGCTCATTGACCGCGAAGCCGAGATCGCCATCCCAGGTATTTCGGGCCGCTACCTCGTGCACGGGCCGGCGCGGGGCGACGCCCCACCTACCCAGCGGATAGCCCATGGGCACCACGCCGTGCATGAACCAGCCCTCGGCGGTTGGCACGCCCAGCACCTCGAATGCCTCGGCCGATCGGTAGGTCTGCAGCACGCCGGTCAGGGTGGAACCGATTCCCTCCGCCCGGGCGGCAAGCATGGCGCTCCATAGCGCAGGGAGCACCCCGCTGCCGTCGCGGTTGCGGCCGAAGCCGATGAGGATCAGGGGCACCTCGCCGAAGTGCCGCGCCAGGTGATCGCCCGACCGGGCCGCGCGGCCTGCCGCGCCCTCCGCCTGGAGCACCTGCTCCACGGTGATGCCGAATCCGGCGAACAGCGCCTCCCAGGCCTGCTCGTACAGCGGCGCCAGCCTCGCCTTGACCTCGGGATCGTCCACGAGCAGGAAGCGCCACTCCTCGCCGATGGTAGGGGCGCGGATCGCGGCATCCAGGATCCGCTCCTGCGCGTCGCGGGGAATCGGGTCCGGCTTCAGCCGACGCATGGCGCGTGTCGTGTAGAGCGCCTCGTGGAGATCCATCTGCCGCCTCTCGTACAATGTATGAATCGCATGGTGTACAGTACTCGTACGTTGTACGAGTGTCAAGCATTCCTCTGCAGCGGAGAGAGCCCATGTCATCGGTCCCGAAGCCGTCCCGCCTGAGCCGAGAGCGCGTGCTGGCGGCTGCCATCGAGATCGCTGACCGCGATGGGATCGACGCGCTCACCATGCGCCGCCTCGCCGAAGAGCTAGGCGCGGGCGCGATGTCGGTCTACTACCACGTGGCCAACAAGGACGACCTCCTGGGCGGCATGGTCGACCTGGTGGTGGGGGAGATGGAGCTGGCGGATGGCCGGCCGGACTGGAAGGAGGCGCTGAAGCGCACGGCAACATCGGCCCACGAGGTCCTCCTGCGGCATCCGTGGGCGACGGCCCTCCTGCTCACGGGCCCGGGTGTCAGCGACGCGCGGCTGCGGTACATGGATGCGATGCTGGGCTGCCTCCGTGGCGCGGGGTTCTCGCCAGAGCTCACCGACCTCGCCTACCACGCCCTGGACAGCCACATCATGGGCTTCACCCTCTGGCTGGTCGGCATCTCGGCCGGGATGGAGCGGCTGGGGCCGATCAGCAACGTGCTCGATCTCTTCGACCCCCGTGAGTTCCCGCACCTGGCCGAGCACGCGCAGCAGCACCTGCGAGAGCGCCAGCCGGGCGAGCAGGGTGCGTTCGAGTTCGGGCTTGACCTGGTCCTGGACGGGCTGGAGCGCCGACTCTCAGCCGCCCCCGGTGCCGCGCCTTAGCAAGGGCCGATGAGTTCGGGACAGGGAACGTCAGAGTGGCTGGCCGTCACCAGAGTTGGCGAGCGCACGTCCTTGTATGGCCCCCCGGTTCTTCACCCTGGCAGGCGTGAGCCAGAAATGGGCAATCACGCCGGCCGACCTCGGGCACGCCCGGTGCAGGAGGATCCTTCCCGACGGAGACCGGCAATACGAGGAGTGGTCATGTTGCTCTGGAGTGAGCGCAGGGGGCCTCGGCTTCGGGAGATCGGTGCGGACCTCGCCACCGCGGCCTGGCTGACGATCTGGGCCGTCTTGGGGATCCGCCTCTATAGCCGTCTGGCTGAGTTCGCCGGCACGGGGCGACTGATCCGTGATGGCGGCAAGAGCCTGCGCGAGACGGGCGGCGAGGTGGCGAACGTGTTCCAGGGCATCCCCCTGGTCGGGACCGATGCCGCCGTCCGAATCCGCGATGCCTTCGGCTTCACCGCCGATCCCGTGGTCCAGTTCGGGACCGATCTCGAGCGGCTGGTGCTGATGATCGCCGCGCTGCTCGGCCTGATCGTGGTGGCCATCGCCATCGTGCCCTGGCTGAACCGATACGTCCCGTGGCGGGTCGCGCGCGTCCGGCGCCTCAATGCAGGGGCGCGGGTCATTCGGGGTGGCCTTCTTCACGCCCACGCGCAGCGACACGAGCTGCACGAGCTGCTGGCGTCACGCGCGCTGCATCGGCTCGACTACGACCAGCTCCTGGAGTTCACGCCGGATCCATTCGGGGACTGGACCGAGCGCCGATTCGATCGGCTCGTCCAGGCCGAGCTGGAGACCATCGGCCTTGCCCGGGCTTAGGCCCGCTCAGCTCGGCATCGGCTCATTTGTTGCCGCGGACGGCCCAGGCGCGGGCCATGAGGGTGATGGAGCCGTCGGCTGCCGTGGGCAGCCGGCGTCGGAGCTCTTCCGCCAGCTCAGTGCGGCGAGCTTCCGAGAGCGTGGCGACGTACGTTCCGGCCGGACCCTGGCCCCCCAGGAAGGGCTGCCAGTAGGCGTCGAAGCCGTCGAAGCGTCGCTGGACCTCGACGCCCGTCGTCTCGACCTGCGACAGCCCGGCATCGGTGAACAGCGCGGCCAGCGGCTCCGGACGGCAGAGCGGGAACCGGCTCCGGCCCTCGTCCAGCGCCTGCGCACCCGGTCGAGCTGCGTCGC
>DASUSP010000142.1:0-5924 GCA_036375035.1 Candidatus Limnocylindria bacterium | reverse complement strand
TGCTCGTCCTGTTCGGCGGGTTCCTGGTCAACGCCTACGCCACCGGCATCCCGGTGCTGGAGGCGCTGCGACCCCTCTCCGTCTTCAGCTGGACCGCCGAGCACCGCCCGCTGGCCGGCAGCTGGGACTGGGCGCCGGTCGTCGCCCTGTCCGGAGTGGTGGCCGTCCTGCTCACCGCGGGCGTGGTCGTCTTCGAGCGGCGGGACATCGGCATCACCGCCGGTTCCGGTCCGGTGCGGTTGCCCTCGCTGCCGGCGGGAACCGGCGGACCGCTGCGCCGCCAGCTCGCCGACCGGCTGGGCGGGGCGCTGGCCTGGGGCCTCGGCATCGGCTTGTATGCGTTCATCATCGCGATGTCCGCGGACGCCTTCGCCGATGCGGTCGGGACGACGCCGCAGTTCCAGGAGCTGATCGACACCCTGTTCCCGGGAATCGAGATCAGCGAACCGGTGGGCGTGGTTCAGCTGGTCTTCTTCGTCTTCGGGGCCCTGATCCTGAGCCTGGCCGCGGCCGGGATGATCGGCGACTGGGCCGGCGACGAGGGGGATGGGCGGCTGGACATGGTGCTGGCCGCGCCGATCTCCCGCTTCCGCTGGGCGATCGGCTCCGGGCTCGGCGTCCTGCTGGCCATCGCGCTGGTGAGCGGACTCATCGGCGCGTCCATCGCCCTGGGCGTGCTCTCGCAGGGCGGAGATGCCGGCTCGGTGGCGGGCGCGACCGTGGCGCTGGCTCTCTTCGGCGCCGCGGTGGGCGGCGTGGGGCTGCTCGTCGGCGGCCTGTTCGGCACCCGTTTCGCCGGCCTCGTGGCCGGCGGGCTGGCGGTGACCTGGTTCCTGCTCGACCTGCTTGGCCCGCTGCTTGACCTTCCGGAGTGGGTGGTGACCCTGTCGCTCAACGGCCACCTCGGACGGCCGCTGCTGGGCGAGTACGACCCCGCCGGTATCGCCGCCTCGGCGCTGCTCGCGGTGGGCGGCCTGGTCATCGGCGCCTGGGGCTGGACGAGGCGCGACGTGCGCTCATGATGCGCTCGTGACCTGACCACCGGGACCGCACCGGAGTGGTCCTATCGGGCCATATCGGTCCCGGTGGTCGCGCCGCACACTCGCGGGGTGATCGGCAAGCCAGGTGCCGCCGCCCGCCGGGGTACGCGGCGCAGCACCCGCACCGCGACACCAGCGAAGCCCTCCGCACGCTCGGCGTCGAAGGGGTCGAAGGCCGGACGGACCGCCCTGGACGGCGGCGACCTGCTCGTTTTCGAGTTGCTTGACGGCGTACTGCGGCTGGTCGGCGGTCGCGGTCGCGGCGCCAGCTGGGCGGGCGTGGTCGACGCATCCCTGGCGGACGAGCCGCTCGCCCGGCGCGCGGTCCGCGGGGGGACGCCTGTCCGCGTTCGCGAGGAGCGGCCGGCGCGCGTCCTGGGGCCGTACTGGAGCAGCCATGCCGCCCTGGTGCCGGTCGGCGATGACCACGTCGTGGTGGTGGGCGACACCACCCCCCTGCGCGCCTCGGACGGAGAGCTTCGCCGCGAGGCCGCAGAGGCAGTCTCGGAGGTTGGCGGCGTCCCCAGCTCCAAGCTCCTGGCCGACGAGCTGGAGGTCGTGGACGCCGTTCGCCAGCTGATGGCCTACCGGCCGGAGACGCTGGCCGGGACGGCGCAACACATCGCGGAGGTGGCCGCCGCATCGCTCTCCTGCGACTTCGCGGCGGTCCTGGCGCCGGGGCCGGGAGGGCCGGTGGTCAGCATCATCGGCGTCGACGGGGCCGACTGCGGCGACCCGAAGCTGTGCGCCGAGCTGAAGCGCCTGGCCGCCCGGATCGGCGACGAGCCGCTGCTGGAGCAGGACGTCCGCGACGCGGGGCGCCTGGGGCGGGGCGGCGGCCTCGTGACCCGCTACGCGCTCGGCATCGGCGTCGGGCGGAGCCGGGGCATGCTGCTGGTCGGCCACGACGCGGAGCACCCGCGCGGCTTCACCCTCCTGTGCCAGCGAGTCGGTCGTGCGCTGGCCGATGCCGCCGAGGTGCTGCTCTCCCAGGCGGCCGCGCGCGAGGAGCTTAGCGCGGAGCGCGACCGATTTGCCCGCGAAGCCCGCACCGACGAGTTGACCGGGCTCGCCAACCGCATTGCCTGGACCGAGGCGCTGGCCCGCGAGCGGAAACGTCGCTCCCGCTACCGGCGGCCGGTGGTGCTGATGAGCGTCGACGTTGACCGGCTCAAGGAGGTGAACGACAGGTACGGGCACGACGTCGGCGACGACCTGCTGAACGGCGCCGCGTCAGTCCTGGTCCGCTGCCTGCGCGAAACTGACCTGGTGGCCCGTATCGGGGGCGACGAGTTCGGCGTGCTGTTGCCGGAGACAACGGCGGAGGCGATGGAGGCGGTCCTCGAGCGCATCCGCTCCGCCTGCGCCGCGTGGCGCGGCTCGGTCCCGGAGGTGCGCCTCTCTCTCTCCATCGGCTGGGCCACTCCCGAGCCGTTCGGGGACCTGCAGGAAGCGCTGCGCACCGCCGACGGGAGGATGTACCAGAGCAAGCGGTCGAGCTGATCCGGCGCTAGCATGCCGGCGTGACATACGACTACACCGCGGTCACCACCGAGTCGGTGACCGCCGAGGCCGATATGGCCCTCTCTCGCGCCAACGAGCTCGTCGAGCGCGCCGTCTCCCCCACCGATGACCCCACCTTCGCGAGCACGCTTCAGTTGCTGGAGCTGGCCGGCGCCGAGGTGGCACGCGGCTACGGGCGCAGCGCGTTCATGGCTCACGTCCATCCCGAGGCACCGGTACGCGACGCCGGCCAAGCCGCCGAGGAGCGCATGAACAAGTGGCGCGTCGCCATCCTGTTCCGCGAGGACGTGTATCGCTCCGTGAAAGCCTTCGCCGCCACCGAGGAGGCCGGCTCGCTCGACGGCGAGCGGCGGCGCCTGCTGGAGCACTGGCTGCGCGACCTGCGCCGCGCAGGCCACGAGCTCCCGCTCTCGGAGCGCGCTGAGCTGGAGGCATTGCGCTCCCGGCTCGTGGAGCTTGAGGTGGCCTTCCAGCGCAACATCAACGAGTACCGCGACTGGATCGAGGTCGATCGCGAGAACCTGGCCGGGCTGCCGGACGACTTTGTCGATCGGCTGAAGCCCGGTGATCGGCCCGGGACCTATCGCGTCAGCCTGGACTACCCGGAGCTGCACCCGTTCATGGAGCAGGCGCGCGATCGCACTCTGCGCGAGGAGCTCTTCCGCAAGAGCTGGAACCAGGCGGCCGGGCAGAACCGGCCCCTGCTCGCCGAAGCGATCACCGTGCGGCGCCAGATCGCCACACTGCTCGGGTACCCCACCTGGGCCGACTACGCCATGGAGGTCCGGATGGCGAACAACCCGGCGCGGGTCCGGCAGTTCTACGCTGACCTGGTCCCGCCGCTGGAGGCCGCCGCTCGCCGCGAGCTTGCCGAGCTGAGCGAGCTGGCGCTCGGGGACGGCATCGCCGACGGCATCCACCCCTGGGATTGGCTGTACTACGACACGCGGCTCTCTCGCGAGCGCTTCCAGGTCAACCAGAACGAAGTGAGCGAGTACTTGGAGCTGGACTCGGTGATCGCGGGCATGTTCGAGCTGACCGGCGAGGTCTTCGGGCTCGAGTACCGCCAGGTGGAAGATCCGAAGGCGTGGCACCCATCGGTCAAGGCGTACGAGATCGTGGATCGCTCCTCCGGTGAGCTGCTGGCGCGCTTCTACACCGACTTCTTCCCACGCGAGGGCAAGTACGGGCATGCCGCCGCGTTCCCCCTGGTGATCGCCCACGAGCGCCTCGACGGCAGCCGGGCGGTGCCCGTGAACGCCATCGTCGCCAACTTCTCACCGCCGTCCGCCGCTCGACCCAGCCTGCTGACCCACGGGCCGCACGGCCAGGTCGAGACCCTCTTCCACGAGTTCGGGCACATCCTGCACATGTCGCTGTCGAAGGCCCGATACACCCGCTTCTCCGGCGCCGAGACCGAGTGGGACTTCGTCGAGGCCCCCTCCCAGATCATGGAACACTGGGTCTGGCAGCCGGAGGTGCTGAGCCGCTTCGCCCGCCACTTCCGCACCGGCGAGACGATCCCGCTGGACCTGGTGCAGCGCATGGACCGGGCCCGATGGATCAATGTCGGGCTGCGGGCCACGCGCCAGGTCTTCTTCGGGACCATGGACCTGGCCCTGCACGCGGTGGATGGCTCCCCGGACCTGGACGCCGCCATCCGCGACTCCTACCGGGTCACGCAGTTGCCCTACCCCGAGGGAACCTTCATGCTGGGTGGCTTCGGCCACCTGATGGGCGGCTACGACGCCGGTTATTACGGGTACCTGTGGGCCGAGGTGATCGGCGATGACATGTGGGGCCGTTTCGCCGACGAGGGGATCGCCTCGCCCGCGGTCGGGATGCGCTACCGGCGCGCCGTGCTGGAGCCGAACGGCTCGAAGCCCGGCGACGAACTGGTGGAGGGCTTCCTGGGCCGCCCTGCCGAGATCGAGAACTACCTGCGCATGCGCGGCCTGGAGCCGATCACGGCGTAGGCCCGGCCCGGGACGGCACCCCGAAATACGCGTGGCGTATGCATCGGATGCATACGCAGGGCTGATGTCCAGGCGTCGCGGCGTCTCAACCTCATCCGGCGAGGAAGTCGAGGACCAGGCGGCTGAACTCCTCGGGCGCTTCCATCGGCGGCAGGTGGGCGACGCCGGGCATCACGTCCAGCCGCGCGTGGGGCATGCGCTGGGACATGTGGCGCGCGATGTCGCGGAAGTCGGGCTGATCCAGCTCCCCGACCACCAGCAGCGTCGGCGACCGCACATCGCCCAGCTTCGACGCGCGGTCGGCGACCAGCCAGCCGCCCTCGGCGGCCTCGTTATCGGCCTGGAAGGCGCGCTTCTGCATCTCGAAGACGCGCTGCCGGATGGACGGGTCGGCCTCGCCACCGGGACGCCCCACCCCGTCGACCCAGAAGCGGACACTGACCCACGACGCCTCGTCCAGGTCGCCGCGCTCCAGCGCCGCAGTCTCCCGCTCGTCGAATTCGTCCATGCCCCCCGACCACTCCCAGCCGGGCAGCCCCGGGGCGACGAGGACCAATCGGTCCACCAGCTCGGGGTGCGCCAGCGCCAGGTCGAGCGCCACGCCGGCGCCCATCGAGATGCCCAGGACGTGGGTGTGCTCCACGCCCAGCTCCCCGAGCAGGGCAGCCGCGTCACCGGCGTACACGAACGGCCCGTCGGGTAGGGGCGTCTCACCATAGCCGCGCAGGTCGAAGCGGATCACGCGGTGCCGCGCGGTCAGCATCGGCCAGGCGTCGTCCCACATGCGGCGGTCGGCGATTCCCGCGTGCAGGAGCAGCAGGGCGCTCCCCTCCCCCGCCTCGTCGTAGGCGTGCGGCGTCCCGTTGATGGTCAGTGTCGGCATCGGCGCATGGTAGCGCTCACCCGAAAGTCCGCCGGCCGCCGGACCGATGTACTGCCCGCAGGCCGCCCCGCCGCTGGCAGACTCGGAGGCGTCATCCATCGGCGCGTATGCGCCAATGCCGAACTCACCTGGAGGAAGCACATCGACCATGAGCCGATTCCGAACCCGCTGGCTGGCATTGGTGGGGGCCATGCTGCTGATCGCGCTCTCCGCCTCGAGCGCCTTCGGCGCGCACCCGAGCCACTCCGACAACCGCGGCAGCGCGGTCTCGTCGTTCGTCCACTCTTTCCTGTTCGGGACCGATGAGGATCCCGAAGAGCAGGAGGAAGAGGGCGAGGAGGAGGGCGAAGAGGACCCGGATGAGCTCGAGGAGGACGAGGAGTCCGAAGAGCTCGTCGAGGAGTCCGAGTACCGCAACCACGGCCACTGCGTGCGCGAGGTCGCCTGGAGCCTCGAGGTCGGCGGCCTGAACGAGAACCACGGCGGCGCCGTGAGCGAGGC
>DASUSP010000141.1:0-8197 GCA_036375035.1 Candidatus Limnocylindria bacterium | reverse complement strand
CAGCTCGCGGCCCTGGTCCCCCAGCCAGCGCACGCGCTCCTCCATCTCGGCCTCGATGTTCTCGATCGCGACCAGCATCTTGTCGCGCGGCGTGACGTAGTGGGTGGCCGGGTAGATGTTCACCTCGCGCCGCTCGGCCAGGACCTCGCCGGTGAGCTCGTCGATCTCCACGATGCGCTCGATCTCGTCTCCGAAGAAGTCGACCCGCACGATGTAGTCGCCGGAGACCGGCGCGAACTCCAGCACGTCGCCGCGCACCCGGAAGCGGGAGCGGGCCAGCGACGCGTCGTTGCGCTGGTACTGCAGGTCGACCAGGTGGCGCAGCACGCCGTCGCGGCGGTATCGGCCTCCCACCTTGAGGTTGAGGACGGTGGAGCCGTAGTCGATCGGTGCACCGATGCCGTAGATGCACGACACCGACGCCACGATGATCACGTCGCGGCGCTCGAAGAGGGCTCGCGTGGCGTTGTGCCGCAGCCGGTCGATCTCCTCGTTCCGCGACGAGTCCTTTTCGATATAGGTGTCCGAGCGAGGCAGGTACGCCTCCGGCTGGAAGTAGTCGTAGTAGCTGACGAAGTACTCGACCGCGTTGTCGGGGAAGAACTCCTTGAACTCCTGGTACAGCTGCGCGGCCAGCGTCTTGTTGTGGGCCATCACCAGGGTCGGCTTCTGGACCGCCTCGATCACCTTGGCCGCGGTGAAGGTCTTTCCCGTCCCGGTGGCGCCCAGCAGGACCTGGTGCCTGAGGCCCACGTTCAGCCCATCGACCAGCGCGGAGATCGCCTGTGGCTGATCCCCGGTGGGCTCATATGGGGCGTGGACCTTGAGCTCCGGCATGGGTGCGTGACGCGACCTCGCTGACGTCGGCTGGGGGCGGGACCCGATGATAGCGAACGGCCAACGGTACCGACGTCCGGGTAACCCGAGCGGCCTATAGGACTCCCGACCGTCAGTTCCTACCCTGCGGGGTACCGATGTCCCCGCGTGCACCCGTTTCTCCGCGGCCCGCACGACCGATCCCGCTGCGGGTCGGGCGGGTCGTCCCGCGCCTCGGCCCGCGCGCCGGGGCGAGCTCGCCCGGGCAGGCCATGGTGGAGTTCGCCTTCGTGCTGCTGCCGGTGCTGCTCCTCATCGTGGGCATCATCCAGTTCGGCCTGCTGTTCGGCGCCAACGTCACACTGAACAACGCCGTCCGCGAGGGGGCGCGCGCCGGGACGATCTACGTCTACGACCGCTCCATCTCCACCGACGCCCGCTACAAGAACGACGCGAAGCGCTGCGGCGCGATCGTCACCGCCGCCACCCAGGCGTTCGGGATGCTCAACGTCACATCGCCGCACTTCAGCGCGCCGCTCACCTCCGGCGAGTGCCCCACCCCGACCAGCGACATCGGCGTCAACGGTGACATCACGGTCTCGTACTGCGATCACGCCAACACGCCGGACGCCCCCTGCCCGGACACCACCGACTCGGACACGGACTGCACGCTCGACACCCGCGAGGGCTGCCTGATCAGGGTGACCATCACCTACCGGTCCGACATCATCGTGCCCTTCATCGGGCCATTGATCGGGACCGATGGGAACGGGCGGTTCGTCCAGCGCGTATCGGCGACCATGGTGGTCAACTGATGCGCGAGCCGCGCGGCCAGGTGCTGGTCATCTTCGCCATCAGCTTGGTGGTCCTGCTGGCCTTCGCCGCGATTGCCATCGACATCGGCCGCCAGAACGCCCAGCAGCGCCACCTGCAGACCGCGGCAGACGCCGCGGCTCTGGCGGCGTGCCGTGCGCTGATCGCGGGGGCGTCGGACAGTGCGGCGGCTACCCAGGCGCGCGCGGTGGCGCGCATCAACATGGAGAACTCGCCGGTGGGCGTCCCGGGCACGCTCGCGCCCGATGCGTCGCGTATCTACGAGGACGGCCACGCCGGCGATCCGGCATTCCTGCTCAGCGGCGTCCTGGTGTCGGGCACCACCGTTCGCGTCGCGCTGCTGTCCGAGGTCCCCACCACGCTGGCCCAGGTGGTCGGCATCAGCGACCTGGACACGGTGGCGCGGGCCAGGTGCACGCTGCAGGGCGGCCCGGCCATCCCGATCGTGGCGCGGCGCTACGTCAGTGCCCCCGGGCCCGGCAACGGCTTCACCGACTTCCTGGCCACGGCCGCCACCAGCGGCAACGGCACGGTGGACGCGACCAACGTGCTCGGCTACGACGGCCGCACGCCGGCCAGCGAGCTGGAGCCGGGACCGACCTTCGAGCTGTACGGCCCCGGCGCCAAGGCCTCCAACGAGAGCTCGTTCCGCGGCTTCGTGGCGCTCGACGTTCGCAACTTCGAGTCGCTCACCTCGCGCGTCTACTACAACGGCGTGGACGCCGGCACCACCGAGAACACGCTCAAGGGCATCGAGGGCGACTACCTCCTGACCGGCTACCCGGGACCGATGTTCCCGCCGGTGCAGCAGCCGGCCAGCCCGGACAGCCAGGTGGCCGTGCTGCTCGGCAACGACTCGCCGATGGTGGTCGGCAACTTCGACGACGTCTTCGCCGTCGGCGACCGGATCCTGCTCGGCGTCTACAACGGCACGGTGATGCAGATCCCCGACTTCGCCATCTCGCCCCCCTCGGCGATCGTGCTGCCGTCGGACACCTCCGGCACGCCGGTCGACGGCCCCAACTTCAGCGTCTCGCGCAACGACGCGTTCAACAGCACCGTCACGCTGCACCTCCACGGCGACGCCGACGCGGCGGCTCTCGGCTACCCCGAGTGGGACATCATGCCCGACCCGTCGTTCACGCCTCCCGCCGCCGGTGACATGAGCGAGCCCATCTGGTCGACGAACGTCTTCATCCCGAGCAAGAACGGCACGACCGTGGCCATGGATGACATCCAGACCACCGCCATCCCGGCCGGGATCTACACCGTCTGGCTGGAGGGGCACTCGGGCAACCCGTACTTCCAGACGCGCCGGACGCCGGTGCCCGTCCAGGTCGGCGGCGCGACCCGTGACTTCAGCCTGTCGAACTCCACGACCAACGCCGTGATCGCCAGCATGGGCGGCTCGGCCACCATCCCGATCTACGTCAAGACCAGCAACGCCAGCTCCACCAAGTGGGACGGGGCAAGCGAGACGGCCGTGACGCTGAGCGTGGACGAGGATTCGTTCACGGACTGCGCCTACGGCCCGGCGACCATAACACCCGGGCAGCTGACGTTCAGCTCCACCTCGGTCATGCCGACCTCGGGCGGGAGCGGCACGCTCTCAGACCTGACCATCAACAGCGTCGGCCTGGCGCCGGGCTGCTACCGCTTCAACGTCAGAGCCCACGGCACCAACGGCGACGGACAGCCGGTCGTCCACCTCCAGCCGATCACATTCACGGTGGCCACCACCTCGAGCACCGGCAGCTACGTCGACATCATCGGCTTCTCCGTCTTCGAGGTGACCGGCATGGACGCCAACTCCATCTTCGGCCGCGCCGTCAGCGGCGTGTATGCCGACCCCAACGACTCCGCCCTTCGGCGCGCGCAGCGCGCTCGACTCCAGCCCTGGTAACCCCCCTAGGAGACGCATTCGTGGAACTCGAGTACTCGGACCGGAACAGCAAGCGATCCAAGCTCTACATCGCGGTGGGCATCGTCATCGCCCTGATCGTGGGCGGCCTCGTGTACGTGGCGCTGCAGTTCAGCGGTCTCACCCAGCGCGAGGATACGGTGATGCGCGAGGTGGTCGTCGCGGCGCGCGACATCCCCGGCCGCAAGCCGATCGAGGAGGGGGACCTGGTGATGCGCACCGTGGCCGCCGACCCGACCAACGAGACGGCCCTCACCCGCATCGACGAGGTCCTGGGACGCGTGTCGGGCGTCTCCATCCTGACCGGCCAGATGATCACCCAGAACATGCTCGCCTCGAGCACCGAGGGCCAGGCCTACTCGATCCTCGAGCCGGGCCAGGAATTCGACCCGGAGGGGCCTGATCTGCGCGCCGTCAGCATCTCGGTCCCCGACGACCGCGCCGTGGCCGGCACCCTGGTCCCCGGCCAGCTGGTGGACCTGATCGTGACCATGGCCATCAACCCCGAGATCGGCCAGACCCCGGAGGAGGCCGAGGAGACGACCGCGCAGTACCTGCCCGGACCGTCGACCAAGGTCACCCTGCAGTCGCTGACGATCCTGGCCCGCAACGGCGGCCTCTACATCCTGCGGACGGACCTTGCCACCGCGGAGAAGATCACCGAGCTGACCGCGGCCGGCGGACAGTTCACGTTCGTCCTGCGCCCGGACGTCGATGATCGGACGGCCGACACCGAGGGGTCGACCATCGATCGGCTGATCGAGGAGTACGACTTCCCGGTGCCGCTGCCTCCGGAGTTCGACCAGCGGAGCGCCACGCGCTGATCCGGTTCGGGGTGGACCAGGGACCGATGACGCCGGCCACCGGGCCGGCGTCATCGCATGTCAGGTCGCCAGCAGCCGGCGGTACGCCTCCTCGACCTGGCGTCGCGTCTCCTCCATCGGGGCGGATCCGTCGATCACGACGTCGGCGGCGGCCACCTTGGCCTCCTGCGGCGACTGGTTGGCCAGCCGCCGCTGCGCCTCCTCCTCCCCCATGCCCCGTGACCGCGCCAGCCGCTCGAGCGCGTCGCCCTCGTCGCAACGCACCACCCAGGTCTGGTCGCAGCGGTCGTGGAGCGGCGACTCGAGCAGCTTGATGGCCTCGATGCAGGCAGCCTCGATGCCCGCCGCCTCCAGCTCGGCCAGCCGGGCGCGCGTCTCATTGCGGACCAGCGGGTGCAGGATCGCCTCGAGGTCGCGCAGCGCCGCAGGATCGGTGAAGACGATCCCCGCCAGCCGCCCTGCCTCGATCGTCCCGAACCGCGCCTCGATGCGCCGCCGCGCCTCGGCGTCGTTGTTGCGGATCTGACGCGCCACCGCGTCCAGGTCGATCACCGCAACCCCCAGCTCCCGCAGCCACCCGGCCACGGTCGACTTGCCGCAGCCCATGTTGCCGGTCAGGCCGATGACCTTCATCGGTCCGGCTCCGGCTCCGGCAGGCGCTGACAGCGCGGGCAGAAGTGAGTGCTGCGCTGCCCCACCACGATCCGCTGGATCTCGCGGCCGCAGCGGAGGCACGGCTCGCCGGTGCGCCGGTAGACGACGAGGCGCTCGGCATTGCCGCCCTCCTCGCCCTGCGCGTCCACGTAGTCGCTGAAGCTGGCCCCGCGGTTGGCGATCCCCTGGCGCAGCACCGCCCGCACGGCACGGTGCAGGCGCCGCACCTCCTGCGGCGTGAGCGTGTCGGCGGCCCGCAGCGGGTGCAGGCGCGCCCTCCACAGGGCCTCGTCGGCGTAGATGTTGCCCACTCCGGCCACGAAGCTCTGGTCCAGCAGCAGGGTCTTGAGCCGCGCCGACCGGCCGCGCAGGCGCGCGGCGAAGCGCGCCGAGCTGAAGGTGCGCGCCAGCGGCTCCGGCCCGTGACGCCCGAACACGTCGCCCACCCGGTACGGCGTCCGTCGCTCGCGCGGGCCGCGGCCCATCCGCGAGCGCGGCCGGGAAGATCGCCGGGCGCGGAGGCCGCCACCCTCCCACAGCCCGATCCGGCCGAACTTGCGCACGTCCCGGTAGCGCAGCTCCCGGCCGTCCTCCAGCCTGAAGACGACCCGTGCGTACGGGTCATCCGGCGTCCCGGGCGGCGCCACGATCAGCGCGCCGGTCATGCGCAGCGCCACGGTCATCACCCGACCATCGGCCAGGTTGATGAGCACGCTCTTGGCCCGCCGCCCCACGCCGCGGATCTCGGCGCCGCGCACCTGGGCCACGAACGCCTCGGGCGGCTGCGGATGCGAGATGGTCCGGTCCCAGCGGACCTCGGCATCGGCGATCCGCGCGCCGGCCACCCAGCGCTGCAGGTCACGGGCCACGGTTTCGACCTCGGGGAGCTCCGGCATCAACCAAGTGTGCCGGAAGCGAGGACTCGACAACCGATAGATCGGTCTGACCTTCGCACCAGCCGGCGCCGGGGCCACGGTTTCGCTGGTCTATCGGTCAATCGCGAGCGTGACGGGTGCCCCGCGGGCACTGCTCATGCTCCCCACCGACCGATAGATCGCTCTGGGCGTGCCCGCACACGTCCTCCGGCGCCATTCAGACCGATAGATCGGTCCCCGGTGTAACGCGCCCGGCGCCCTAAGCTACGCCCCGAGAGGCTCGGCGATCGCCTCGTCCGCGGCTTCGCGCTCAGCCTCCACTGCCGTCTTGGGCACGCGCCGCCACGCGCCGGAGTCGTCGCGGACGTATCGGTCCATGGACTCCCAGTCGGTTCCGACCTTAAGCTCCACCTCCAGCGGCGGGTCCAGGGGAAGTGCGCCCTCCATCACCTCGCGCGACAGCTCGGCCAGCGCGGGCAGCTCCTCCTCATCGGTCTCGAAGACGAGCTCGTCGTGCACCTGCAGCAGCATCCGGGAGCGCATCCCGCGCTCGCGCATGGCCGAATCCATGCGCACCATGGCGATCTTCATGCCGTCAGCGGCGGTGCCCTGGATCGGCATGTTGATGGCCATCCGCTCCCCGGCGGAGCGCAAGGCAGCGTTGCGGGCCGTCAGCTCCGGCAGGTAGCGGCGCCGCCCGAGCAGCGTGGTCACGAAGCCCTGGTCGCGGGCCAGGATGCGGATCTCGGTCGTGTAGCGGCGGATCCCCGGGTAGGCGGCGAAATAGTCGGCGATGAAGCGTTGCGCGTCCTCGCGGGGGATCTTCAGCCGGTCGGCCAACCCGAAGTCGCTCAGCCCGTACGCGATCCCGTAGTTGATCATCTTGGCGACGCTGCGCTCCCGCGGCCCCACCGCCTCCGGGGCGAGGCCCAGGACACGGGCGGCGGCGGCCAGGTGCACGTCCGAGTGCGCCGCGAAGTCCGCCTTCAGCCCCGGGTCGCCGGAGACGTGGGCCAGGATGCGCAGCTCCTGCTGGGAGTAGTCGGCGCCCAGCAGCAGCTTCCCGTCCGGCGCCACGAACGCGCCGCGGATGCGACGCCCCAGCGCCGAGCGGATCGGGATGTTCTGCAGGTTGGGATCCATGCTCGACAGGCGCCCGGTGGCGGCGACCGCCTGCTGGTAGGTGGTGTGCAAGCGCCCATCGGTCCCGACCAGGCCTGGCAGGGCGTCGACGTAGGTGCCCTTCAGCTTCGAGATCTGGCGGTGCTCCAGGATCAGGCTCACCGCCTCGTGCTGCTCGCGCAGCTCCTCCAGGACCGATGCGTCCGTCGAGAAGCCGGTGCGCGTCCGCTTGGTGGCCGGCAGGCCCAGCTCGTGGAAGAGCACTTGCTCCAGCTGCTTGGGTGAACCGATGTTGAAGTCGTGCCCTACCAGCCCGAATATGCGCGACTCCAGCGAGGCCAGCTGCTGGCCGAACTCGACGGCCATGCGCTCCAGCTTGTCGCGATTGATGGCCACGCCGGCCAGCTCCATGCGGCACAGCACCGGGACCAGCGGCATCTCGACCTCGCGGAAGAGCGCCATCAGGCCGCCCTCGGTCAGCTCCGTCTCAAGCTGGGGCCGCACCAGGAGGCTGGTCAGCGCCTCTGCCGCCGCGCGACGCGCGCTCGCCAGCTCCTCCGCACCGGACTCGGCACTGGCGGGCCGCTCCGGCAGCTCCGCCCCGAACCGGTTGGCGGCCAGGTCGTCGAGCGTCTGGGCCCGCAGCGACGGGTTTACCATCCAGCCGGCCACCAGGGTGTCGAACAGCCCGCCGCCCAGGGCGCCGCCACGCACCGAGAGCAGCACCGCGAGCTGCTTCAGGTCGTGGCCGGTTTTCGTCGTCGTTTCCTCGGCGAACCAGGCGGGCAGCGGCCGGTCCTCGCTCCAGGGCAGGTGCCACGTGACGCCGTCGGCGCCGGCCAGCGCGATCCCCAGCAGCGGCCGCTCCAGCGGACGCCCGGTGCCGGCCGCCCAGGCCAGGCCGACGGCATCGCCCTGGGCCGACAGCCAGGCGGCCAGCTCGTCCCGATCGGCATCGGTGCGGACGACGCGCGGGTCAACCTGCTCGATCGCCCCGCTCGGATCGGTGAGCGCCGATGGCTGGGCGCGAACCTCGCCGGCATCGCCTCCGGCGCCGCCGCCGCCAGGCGCACCCGCTCCGGTGAGCAGATCCAGGGACAGCTGCAGGCCGCCGCCGGTCTCCCGCTCCGCCGGCTCGTGGCCGGTCGGCG
>DASUSP010000140.1:0-5105 GCA_036375035.1 Candidatus Limnocylindria bacterium | reverse complement strand
CATCTACTCGATGACGTCCTCGTCAGCGGATGACGCGCCCCGCGGAATGGCGTTCCTGTACAGCGGCAACCGCCTGAACGTGGCCACCTCCCGGGCCCGATGCGTCGCCGTGGTGGTCGCCGCCCCGCAGCTGCTGCGCGTGCGGGCTCGGTCCGTTGACGAGATGCGGCTCGCCAACGCGCTGTGCCAGTACGCGGAGCTGGCCGCAGGCAGATAGGACAAAGGCCGGGTTCAACCCCCCACTCGCCACCAGTGGATGCCGTACCCGTCACCGTCCGGATCGCTGCTCCAAAGTGTGTCGCTCCCCGGATCCCAGTAGAAGGCACCGGCGCTGTGGAAGCCGATGTCCACCGATCCGCAGCCACCGGTTGTGAAGTCGACGGAGAGAATCCCGTTCTCTTCGTACGAACCGATGCCACGCGAAACCCAGTGCGTCACTGGGCTATCGAGCTCATCGGCGCAATAGGAAGAGTAGCTGTCGGTATGCAGCAGGCGCGGCGTCTCGCCATGCCCGATCACTAACCGCAGCGTGCTGCCATCGCCCCACATTTCGCAATCGACGTCCCAGGGAGAGTCGGATTCCCACTGAGCGCATTCGATGGCTCGCCAGACCCCGGCATACCCATCGGGGCCGCGCGGTGTAGCGGACGCGGGTGTGGCGATAATCAACTGAGCCACAAGGGCGGCCACCGCGACGGCCGCGAGTCGTCGAAGGGTGCGAGATCGCATGAGGACCTCCTTCTCCGGGATCGCCCTAGTCGCTCCCGGCGACGGGGAACCATCCGAGCGCCGGGTTGAGCGCGCTCCCCGCCTTCGAGAAACGCTACCGTGAGAGCCAGGCCGATTCGCAAGTGCCGTTGGTCATAAGGTCGGCGCCCGCACGGCTGCGCCTGAGAGCCCCCCGGCCGGGCACTGGCCGAGGGGCTCTCAGGGGGCCGGATGCGCCCGGCCGGCGCTACGCAGCGGGCAGCTGCCGCTCGCGCCGAGTCCCCACGTGAGCGGCAAGGATCAGCAGGATGCCGATCGTCGCGAGCACGCCGCTCTCGTTGATTGGAAGGGCGGTGTCGGGAAGCAACGATCCCGATCCACCGGTGGGATTGCCGGCCTGGACGTCCTGCTCCACCTGGCCACTGTTTTCCTCGTCGACCGGAGCCACGTCCTGGCTGGGTGCCGGGTCGTCGCTGGGGTCGGCGGCCGTCGACGGATCAGGATCGCTCGAGGCGTTGGCCTCGTTGCTCGGATCCACACCCTGGCTGGGGTCGGTCGACGGGCTCGGGTCGCTCGACGGGCTGGCGTCGTCGCTCGGATCGGCCTGGTGGCTGGGATCCGTGCCGCTCGAGGGGCTCGGGTCGCTCGACGGGCTGGCGTCGTCGCTCGGATCGGCCTGGTGGCTGGGATCCGTGCCGCTCGACGGGCTCGGGTCGCTCGATCCGTCTCCGGAGGGTTCGGAGTTCGTCTCCTCCGTGCAATCGGCGTCCACCCAGAATGTCTTCGTGTCATTGCTGGCGCTCCAGCGGATCCGATAGTGACCAGGAGCCGGCGACAGGGTGCCGGTCACGTCGACGCCATCGCCGGACGTGTCGAAGGGCCCCGAGTCGACGACGCTGCCGTCGCCGCCCGGCGGCCAGCTCAGCAGGTCCCATGTACCCACGAGCTCGGGGTCCGAGCCGTGGAAGGCGACGAAGAAGGAACACACGTGCGCTCTGTTGGAGACCTCCAGGCCGGTCGCCGCATCGTGGACCTTCAGCGTGCCGGCGGCTGCCAGGACGGGACCGATGGAGAGAACAAGCGAGAAGGCGAGGGTCGCGGCGCCCGCCACCGCCAGCGCGCGACGCGTTGGGGTGAGCTTCCTGCCGCGGTCCGAATCGTTGGTATGAGTCATCTCAGGGCGCATCCCGATGAATAGAGATTACGGCCCGAGGATGAGCGTCATGGCCCGGCCTGCCTATGACGAACTGGTACCTCCGGTTCAACGCCGCCTCGGGGCCGATAACACCTAACCGACCAGGTGCGGTCCGGTGCAGTACCCGCCCGGTACTTCCGATATTCCTTGACGTCAAGAGATCCCAGGTGGAGAATCAGGCCCATGGCCAAGCAGCGAACGAGCGACCCGCGGGGGTTCGAACCGGACAGCGTCGATCGCATGCTCGAGATCTGGAAGCGCGAGCTGCCCGATCTCGACCTCGCCACCGAGGGCATCGTCGAGCGCATCCAGAAGCTGAACAAGCACCTGGCGCGCGTCATGAACGAGACGCTCGCGGAGTTCGACCTGGATCGGGGCGAGTGGTGGCTGCTGGGATCGCTGCGCAAATCGGGCCCACCGTACCGCCTCTCTCCCGGCCAGCTGGCCTCCTACCTGGGGCTGTCATCGGGCGCCATGACCAACCGGCTCGACCGCCTCGAGGAGGCCGGGCTCATCCGCCGCCTGCCTGATCCGACCGACCGCCGCGCCCTCCAGGTCGAGCTGACCGACGACGGCTGGCAGAGATGGCAGGACTCGGTGAGCGTCCAGGCGCGCAAGGAGGCCCTGGTCGCGTCGAGCCTGGATCACGCCGAGAAGGAGCAGCTCAACCGCCTCCTGCGGCGGTTGATGCGCCAGTTCGAGTCAGCTCAGGCCGAGCGCTCGGCCGAGGGGCCGCGAACCGCGGCGTAACGCCGCACCAGGCGCTCCTGCTCGAGGGTCTCCACCGCCTCGGGATGCCGGACGGCACGCACCCGGGCGATGGCCGCATCGGGCTCGAAGCCGGCCCGCACCAGCGCGCAGGCCGCCACCGTCCCGGTCCGTCCCACGCCGCCCATGCAGGCCACGGCCACGTCGCCGCGGGCGCGGGCCTCGTCCAGGTCGGCCTGGATGGCGTCCATCTGTTCGATCGACGGAGCCGACCCGTCCGGGATCGGGAACCGATGGACCTCGACCCCCGCCTCCGCCCCCATCTCGACCAGGCGCGGATCACTCCAGCGATCCAGCTCCGTGTCCTGCACCAGCAGCACCAGCCGCACGACGCCCATTTCCCGCATCGCGGCAAGGTCCGTGGCCGAGTCCCGCCGGTACACGTGGCCGGGATAGCGCGTCGAAACGCCGCGCTTGCCGGGCAGGAACGTCAGTC
The DNA here is from genome assembly GCA_036375035.1 of Candidatus Limnocylindria bacterium. Taxonomy (GTDB): domain Bacteria; phylum Chloroflexota; class Limnocylindria; order QHBO01; family QHBO01; genus JAPSGM01. The sequence goes on along the minus strand of DASUSP010000140.1, from coordinate 1,998 downwards.
CAAGCCGCCCCGGCAGGTCGCCCGGGAGCTCAGTCGCATCGAGCCAGTCGATGCGCAGCGGCGGGTCGAACCCGGCGTGGCGTGGCGCCGGCGCGCTCATCAGTTCAGGTGCGCGCGGGTTTGCGGGCAGAAGTGCCCGGTCGGCTCCAGCACCTCGCCGCAGAACGGGCAGGTGGGACGCCCGGCCGCCACCAGCGCCTCGGCCCGGCGCACGAACTCGCGCGCCTGTGAGCGCCCGATGCGCACGCGCACGAGATCGGGTCCCTCCGCGTCGTCATCCTCCGCCTCGACGAAATCCCCCTCCTCGTTCAGCGGCTGGGCCTCGATCACCACCCGGTCCGCGTCGGGGTCCCAGGCGATGGCCATCGGGCCGACCCGGAACTGGTCGACCAGCGGCTCGTCGAGCGGCTCGTCGTCCCGCGCGGTCGCATCCGCGTTCGGCTCATCGCTGACCCCCGCCAGGAGCGCCTCGAGGCGATCGGCCAGCACCGCCACTTGCGCCTTCTCGAGCGCAACGCTGATCACGGCCTCGCCCTTGCGGACCTGCAGGAAGAAGGTGCGGTTCCCCGGCTCGCCGATGGTGCCCGGCACGAATCGGTCCGGGGCGTCGAAGATGAACAGGCGACGTGGCATGGCCACATGCTAACGCCGGTGCCGGACAACACAACGGGATCGGAGATGTGCCCGCTCTCCGATCCCGTCTCCCCCGATGTTCGAGCCGGTCCGCCGGGAGGGCCGGCGGGTGCCCACACCAGCTCGCTGGAGGCAGACTATCCCCACCGAACCGGCCCTGTCAATACACAATTGACCGACGCCAGGCTCAGTTGACCGCGAGGGCCTCGTTGGTCAGTTCGTACGCACCACGGTGATCGCCGGTCTCCGCGCGCAGGCCGGCCCACTCGCGCAGGACCTCGCGGATCCGCGACGCGACCTGTCCGTCGCGCGCCACCGCTGCAGCCGAGGCGTAGCGCTCCTCGGCGTCATCCGTGCTCCCGCGGGCGCGCAGCGCGCGCGCCTCGGTCAGCATGGCGGTCAGGGCCACGGCCCGGTTGCCGGTGGCCTCGGCCTTCTCGCGGGCACGGCGCGCGATCGCCAGCGCCTCATCCGCGTCGCCGCGGGCCAGCGCCACCTGTGCCTCGGTGTCCAGCACGGCCGAGAGATAGCGGTCGTCACCGGCCCGCTCGAACTCCTGGCGTGCCTCCCCGGCAAGCTCGCCGGCGCGTGCCACGTTCCCGGTGGCCAGGTAGGCCATGGCCAGGTCGTTCTCGATCTGCGCCGATTCGAATCCGGAGCCGGCCGCGCGCAGCAGGGCAAGACCCTGGGTGCCGGCACGGATCGCCGCCTCAACGTCCCCGGTCTCGCGGTAGCTGATGGCCAGGTTGTACAGGAACATCGCGCGACGCCGATCGTCCAGGTCGTCGGCCATCCCGCGCGCCGCCTCCAGGTGAGCCAGCGACTCGGCGTAGTTGCCGGTGCGTGATTCGACCGCAGCCAGGGCCATCAGCAGCCGCATCTCGAAATCGGGCTCCACGCGAAGGCCGGCGCGCACGCGCTCCAGGAGCCCGGTCAGCATGCTGCGGGCATCGGTCTCCGCATCGGAGAGGTAGAGGCCGTAGGCCAGCCAGTAGCGGGCCAGCGCCTCGTCGGCGACGCGGCCGAGCCCGGCGAAGATGCGCGCCGCCTCGGCGGCTGCCGTCACCGCTTCCCGTCCGCGGTCCAGGCGGACCAGCGCCTCGGCGTGTCCGCGCAGCACCTCGGCACGGGCCTGGTCGTCCACGATCGACTCCAGCAGGCGCCCATAGCCGTCGGCGGCCGCGGCCCACTGCCCGGAGGCGAGCTGCATGTCCACCTCGAGCCGAGTCCAGGCCGGAATCGGCTCGTCCAGGAAGTGACTCGGCGCCAGGCCGAGCCGCTCGGACAGGTAGTTGAGCGCCACCATCGACGGGCGGGCGATGCCGGTCTCGAGCGCGCTGATGTACGCCTTGGTGTAGCGCTCGC
>DASUSP010000139.1:0-13963 GCA_036375035.1 Candidatus Limnocylindria bacterium | reverse complement strand
CCGGGCTGATCGCCCGCGCAGGAGGCCGATGCGAAGGCGACCAGCGCCACCGCCGACAGGAGCGCCAGCAGGACAAGGATTGAGACGGCCAGCCGGCTTCCTCTGCGCACCGCTCAGCGAGCCGCGTCGGGGCAGATCTCGCGGAAGGGGCAGAACCCGCACCGCATCGGCGAGGGCGCCGCCTTGAAGCGGCCGGCACGGATCCCCTCCCCCGCCTGCGCCACCTGCTCCGCCGCCTTCTCCAGGCGCTTCTGGCTGGGCACCACGCCGCCGACGATCCCCGACTCCAAGAAGTGCAGGGCCAGCTCGTCGGGGAGGCGGCCGTGCTGGGCCTCGTGGGCGAGCGCGTAGATCGACAGCTGCAGCGACTCGCGTGCCCGTCGGTTGGCCGTGGCGGGATCCCGGACTTCGCTGGACTTGTAGTCTGTGATCACGATCCGACCGTCCTCGTCGCGGTCCACCCGGTCATAGCGACCCCGCACGCGCTCGCGCCCGATGCTCACCGAGAACTCCTGCTCGATCGCCGTCGGCCGGGCAGGGTCTCGCTGCTGCTCATCCCAGAATCGGGTCAGCGTCTGGCGGGCGGCCTCCAGGCGAGCTTCCTCGTGGCGGCGAGTCAGGAACCCGACCGACTCCCAGGCACCCTCCAGCTCGGCGTGCAGCTGGTCGAGCGGCATCGGTGCGCCGGCCATCTGGCGTCGGTGGAAAGCCTGCACGGCGGCATGCAGGGCACGCCCGTAGGCCATCTGGTGAGAAGCAGGCGTCGGTATTCGGATGAGATGGGCGTAGCGGTAGCGCGCCGGGCAGTCCAGGTAGTCACTGACCTGCCCGTAGCTCAGGTTCAGCGGCCGGTCCCCGAGGGCCGGTGGGGCCACCGCGGGTCGCAGGGGCGCCGCGCGGCGGTCGTGGCGCGCGAGCCGCTCAGCGATCGAGGGACGCAGCGTCTCGACCGGAGTCGCCGGGGGCAGGTCCAGCGCCTCCAAAAGGAACGGGCTCATGCGCCGAGCGACGCGGCCGCCGTAATCGCGGGCCCAGCTCATGACCAGCTCCTCGCGAGCGCGGGTCATGCCCACGTAGAAGAGGCGCCGCTCCTCGGCGAGGTGGTGGTCACCCGGCGGCAGCGGGTCACGCACCAGCTCGTCGGGCAGCGGCAGCTGGTCGCCGCGGCTGCGGGTCGGGAATCGGTCGTCCACCAGTCCCACCATGAAGACCACAGAGAACTCCAGGCCCTTGGCCTTGTGGTAAGTCAGCACGTGGACCGCGTCACCCTCGTCCAGCTCCACGTCCGCGGTCGAGGGATCGTCACCCACCTCGATCAGCGTGTCGAGCTGCTCGACCAGGAACGGGAGGCGATCGTCGCGGAGCAGCGATGCCTGGCGCCGCACGATCTCGAAGAAGCGAGCCACGTTGGCCAGGCGCTCCTCGCCGGTCTCACGCGCCTCGCGGGCCAGGCGTGCCAGCCAGCCACTGCCCGACACGAAGTGGTAGAGCAGCTCCCCGCTGGTGCGCTCCGCGCTCATCGACCGATGCAGGTCCAGGCTCGCGAGCAGGCTACGCACCGACTCCATCGCCCGGCGGCCGAAGCCGCCAGCCTCGCCGTCCTCCACGGCCCGTCGCAGCGCGGCCTCCAGGCTGATCCGCCGTCGCGACCCCGCGTTCAGCGCACGCGTTACGACGGCGGCGTCCAAGCCGAACAGCTCCGAGGTGGCCAGGTCGTAGGAGCTGACCGAGTCCTCCGGATCGTTCACGGCGCGCAGGAAGCTGACCAGCAGGCGCACCTCGGGCTGGCGGTAGAGGCCGGCCGTCCCGGAGAAGCGCCAGGGGACGCCGGCCATGTTCAGCGATCGCAGCAACGGCTCGGCGTCGCGGTTGGTACGCACCAGGATGGCGTGGTCGCCGGCACGCCGTCCGCCGCGCACCGCCTCGGCGATGCGGGCCGCGACCGCATCGGCCTCGTCCGAGCCCGTGTCGAAGGCGAGCATCTCGATCGGCCCGGTGGCCGGCGCCGGACGGTTGAAGCTGGCCCGGGCCTGGAGGCGCTTGTCGAGGCCCTCGCGAGCCTCCAGCCGCTCCGGGTCGTTGTGGCGGATCAGGCGGTAGGCGGAGTCAAGGATCGGTTGGCGGCTCCGAAAGTTGTCGTTGAGCACGACCCGCGCGCTGCGGGGGAAGGCGGCGCGGAAGCCGAGGATGTTCGACAGGGCCGCCCCCCGGAAGCGGTAGATGCTCTGATCGTCGTCGCCGACCACGGTGACGTTGGCCCGCGGCGACCCGGCCAGCAGCTTGACCAGCTCGAACTGGGCGTGGTTGGTGTCCTGGAACTCGTCGACCAGGATGTACCGATAGCGCTGCCGCTCCCGCTCCAGGACGGCGGGGTGGTCGCGCAGCACGCGAAGCGCAAGGCTCACCTGGTCGCCGAAGTCCAGCCGGTCGGTGCCTCGCATCAGCGCTTCGTAGGCCTCGTACAGCGCCGCCAGCTCCCGCTGGCGGGCCGCCTCCTCGGCCAGCGCCGCGTCTTCCGGCGAGGCTGCGGCACGGGCGGCAAGCGCGTCGGCGGCCGCGCGGTAACCAGCCGGGGAGACGTCCTCGTCGCGCGCGCGGCTGATCAGCGTGACCAGGGCGTGCAGGAAGCGGGTGGGGTCGCCCAGCGGACGGAATCGGTCCAGCGGGAGCTCGAACAGGTGCTCTCGAAGGAAGATGATCTGCTCGGCGCGCGACAGCACCGTGGAGCGGTCGGACAGCCCGGCCTCCAGGGCGTGGTCGCGTAGCAGGCGGTCGCCGAAGGCGTGGAAGGTGCTGATCACCGTGTCGGTGTACCCGTATGGGACCAGCCGATCGACCCGTTCGGTCATCTCCAGCGCGGCCCGATCGGTGAAGGTCAGGGCCAGGATCTCCGACGGCTTGGCCCGCTTCTCAGCGATGAGCCACGCGATCCGTCGCGTGATGACGGTGGTCTTGCCGGTGCCGGCGCCCGCCACGATCAGGAGCGGACCCTCGCCGTGCGTGACCGCTTTGCGCTGTCGCGGGGTGAGGTCGGCGAAAAGCGGCGGCTGGATCCGGAGGTGCGATCGACGGCGCCGTGGCGGTGGGGCGGCCAGCTCCTCGAAGATCGGGAGCTGGTCGGGTGACGGCACGACCGCTGGCACGTCGTCGATGGTAGCCCACGAGGCATTCACCGGACCGTTATCAGCCGCTTACCTGACAGGTTGGATGTCGCGCTCGGGACGAATGGCACTTGCGCCCGATCCGTGAGCGACCGCACGTTCGCTTGCGAAACGGGCTATGCTGGCCGTACCGATAGACGGACCGCCACGGTACGCCCAGCCATGCGCCGGTCCAATAGGGGGAACCTGGTGGACGTGTACGTGCGCTCTCCGAGCGCCCGCGTCCGCCCGCACTGGAGGACACTCGGTTGAGACACCGATCCATTCGTGCCCTGATGGGCGGCGTGTTCGCGCTGTCCCTCTTCACCGTCTCCGCGCCGGCGGCCATGGCCGCCACGCTGACGCCCGGAGACGCCAACTTCACGATCAACGTCGGCGACAGCGCCGCCGGCGGAGAGGTGAACGTCGACTTCGAGAAGGCGTACGAGAACACGACCGCCGACGGAACGCCGGTCTACATCTACGTTCCGGTGGGGAGCATCGGCAACGAGGACGTGTTCGGCATGAGCCCGGCGCTCGATCCCACCGATGGGGACGAGTTCGTGCCCTGCCCGAGCAAGTTCGACCCGGGCGACTACCTCATCACGCAGGATCAGATCGACTCGCTGGGTGACAGCCTCACCGACCAGATCGTGGCTGTGAACGAGGCCCACTTCGGGCCGATCGGCCAAGCGGTTCCCGGCGAGACGGACAGCGAGGCGCTCGTCGTCCTGGCCTACAACGTCTTTGACGAGTTCTTCTACGACTGCGAGGCCGACACCTACACCGCCGGCTACTTCGCGCCGGGCTTCATCGAGCAGTACGGCATGAACGTCATCGTGACCGATACGTTCGACTGGGCGAACCGCGTGGGCGGGGCCGACCCCGTGTACGAGGGCGTCATCGGGCATGAGCTCGAGCACCTGCTCATGAACTACTCCGACTCAGGCGAGCTGTCCTGGGTCGACGAGGGCCTGGCCGACCTCGCGATCTTCTACAACGGCTGGGGCTCCACCAATGACGGCCACATGGCCTACCAGCAGGTCTTCCATCGCGAGACCAGCCTGACCCGATGGGGTGGCGGCCTCGAGAACTACGGTGCCAGCTACCTGTACTTCCTGTACCTGTGGGAGCAGGCCGGTGGCAACGGCGACGGCACCTTGGACGTCGACTTCGAGGGTGACCCGGCCGCCGGCTACGATGCCGCGGGCGGCGACCTCCTGATCAAGTACATCTTCGCCGAGGAGGCGGACGGCATGGAGGGCGTCCAGAACGCCATCGATGACTTCAACGCCGACACCGGCGCAGACCTGCAGTCCGCCGCCGACTTCTTCAAGGATTGGGCGGTCACCCTGTGGCTGGACGCCGAGGCGGCCGGCACCAAGTTCGACTTCGCAAACGTGAACCTGGGTCCCGACACCTGGGGCTACACCATCGAGATCGCCAACGACCTCTTCTTCGGCGGTCGCGGCATCTACACCGGCACCATGCCGCCGGCGCGCTGGGCCCACAACAAGAACGTGCCGGGTCAGACCGCCCTGCCGTTCGGCGTCAGCTACGAGACCTTCCGCAACCCCGGACCGACCTTCTCCCTCACCCTGGACGGGGATGACACGACGGCTGTTGCGGCTCACTCCGGTGACCTCCACTGGTACGCGGGTTACGAGTCCATGAACGAGAACATCCTCGATGTGGACACCGCCATCACCGGTGGCGAGACGTTCGACTTCTGGACCTGGTACTTCATCGAGGAGGGCTGGGACTACGGCTTCGTCGAGGCCCGGGTGGGCGGCGACTGGGTCACCATCCCTCTCACCGATGATACCGGCGCGACCGTCACCACCAATGACGATCCGCAGGGCAACAACACCGAGGGCAACGGCCTGACCGGGACCTCGGGCGGGGCCTACTTCGTGGACGAGCCGGCCTACATCCACCTCAACGGTGAGGTGCCCGCCGGCGCGACCGACCTGCAATTCCGCTACTCGACCGATGCTGCCTACCTGGACACCGGCTGGTTCGTGGACGACGTCATGATCGATGACGCTCCCGCGGCCGTCAGCTCGGCACCCGGCAACTGGGTCGAGACGACCGGAATGCAGGACAACAACTGGGTCGTCCAGATCATCGCCCCCTGCGACCTGACCCCGGGCGAGGACTCCGAGGGAGAGATCCTCGACGCGGCCGGGTTCGTGTACCGCTTCGAGGGCGACGAGATCTTCGAGGAAGGCTTCAACACGGCCTGCCTGCGCTCGAGCAAGGCTCGGATCGCCGTGGTCGTGTCGAACATGCCCACCGGCGACCTGCAGTACCTCGATGCCGACTACCTCTTCCAGCTGACCAACACCGGCAACGCCGGCGGCGCAGCCACGGGGAACGGCAAGAAGTAACCGCGGCACGAGTCGCGACACGAGGGCCGGTCCCACTCGGGACCGGCCCTCTTCTGTCTGAACCCACGTCCAATCGGCCCTTGTGCGGGTGTGGTAGGGGGAATAAAGTGCCCGCACTGCCCGCCGGGGAACGGGCACGGGAGGGAGAGGGGTTGGCGGATCAGCTAGAGATCGCGGCCCACGGCATCACCGCGATCCTGGGGACGTGGCTGGGCCTCACCGTTGCCGTCCGCGCCCGCCGTCTTCCAGCCGCTCGTGTGTTCGGCCTGCTGACGCTCTTCCTGGTCGCCTGGAGCGTGGCGGTCATCGTCCAGCGCATCTCGCCGAATGCGGTGGTCGACCGCGTCGCGAACGGCTTCGAGGAGCTGGGGGCGTTCCTGGTCATCGCCGGCACGCCGCACATCGCGGCGGCGCTGTCTGCAGAGGGCCCGTGGACCCGCCTGCAGCGAATCGTGGTGGTCGCCGGCTATGTGCTGGCCCTGCTGATGGCGCTGCCTGCCGTCGTCTACCCGGCGGCCAAGTGGGCCATCACGCCGCCCCATTTCGAGGCCTTCGGCATCCCCGGCGAGGCGTTCGGCTGGGCGTGGATCGTGGCCAGGATGATCATGTTCGGGTTTGCCCTGGCCTGGCTGATTGCCGCGCTGCGCGGCGCGGACGAAGACGTGGCGCGCCAGCGGCAGCTGAAGGTCGCGCTGGCCACGGTGGGACTCGGCGCCGCGGGCGGCGTGCTGCGCTTCACCCCACCGCTTTCCGACAGCGACCCGTGGATCGGCGTCTCGCTGGTCACCGCCGCGGTGGTGATGGCCGCCTACGCGGTCTTCGCCCAGCGGATCTTCTTCTCGGCCGACGTGGCCGCCAGGACGTTCCGCTGGTCGGTGGTGGCCGGGCTGGTGGTGACCGGCTTCGTGGTCGTGGTGGTGGTCCTGGACCGCGGCGCCAGGGACCTGCTGGCGGTCGACCTCCCGATCGTGACCACCATGGTCCTGGTTGCCACCATCGCGCTGTTCGAGCCGGTATCGGAGCGGATTCGGCGCTGGGTCTCCGGCCGATCCGGGGGAACCGAGCGCGAGATCGCCTACGAGCGCCTGCTGCGTGCCCTTGGCGACCCGCTGCTGGCCAACCAGGACCCCACGCACGCCCTGGAGCCGGCCCTGGCCCGCCTGGCCCGTGCCTTCCGGCTGACGGGTGCCGTCCTGACCGATACCGTCGGGGCGCCACGCGCCGCGCACGGCGACTTCGACGACGAGTCGCCGCTGGCGCTGAGGTTGCCGCTGGTCGCCAACGGGACGACCTACGGCGAGGTGGTCTTCGGGCCGAAGCGATCGGGCCTGCCCTACGCTTCTGACGAGGTCGAGGTGCTGCGGCTGGCGTCCAGCTACCTGGCCGGGACGTTGCGCCTTGCCGAGACGCAGCACACGCAGGCTGCCGCCCTCGTCTCCCTCAGCGGACAGCGGCGCAGGCTTGCCGACACGCGCACCGAGCTCCAGGCCGCGCTGGCCGAGGCCGGTGCGCGGCAGGCGACCGGCCTCTACGTCTTCGCCCTGGGACCGATGCGCGCCGAGCGTGGCGGCGAGGGGGTGCGACACTGGGGCGGCGCGAAGGCCGGCACGCGGCAGGCGGAGGGGATGTTCGCCTTCCTGTTCGATCGGGGTGAGCGCGGCGTTGCCAAGGACGAGATCATCGAGCTGATCTGGCCGGACGTTGACCTCGAGCGGGCCGACCTGGCGTTCCACCGGACCCTGGGCGGGCTGCGCACCACGCTGGACCCGGCGCGGCCGGGCGGCAACCGGGGAACGGCAATCGTCTTCCACAACGACCGCTATCGCCTCGATCCTTCGCTCGTGGCGTGGAGCGACGTCGCCGCCTTCGAGGAGGCGATGGCCGCGGCCAGCGCGGCATCGGACCCGGACGAGGCGATGGGCCACCTGGAGCGCGCGCGGTCCGTGTACCGCGGCGAGTACCTGGACGACTGTCCCTTCTACGGCGACTCCGCGCAGGTCGAGGAGCGGCGGGAGCTGCTGCGCGGACGCTTCGTGGACCTGCTCCTGGCGCTGGGTGAACGCTACGAGGCGCGCGGAGACCGGCCAGCGGCGGCCTCGTCCTTCCGGCAGGCTCGCCTCGTCAACGGCCAGGACCTTCCCCCGGCCGACGAGGCACTTGCGCGCCTCGGCGCGGCCGTCTGAGGCTGCGCTTCTCCTCGCGTCGGCGGGCGAGGATCGCCTCCGCGTGACGGCGCGAGGTGCGGAGATGGTCGCGGGCCCTGGCCACGGTCAGCGGGCCGCTGGCGGCCAGCCGATCGACGCGCTCGCGCAGCGCCTCCCACGTGGCGCGGGGGTAGTCGATCCCGGGGGCCAGTGACACCAGCTCGCCGGAGGCCCGCAGCTGGGCCACGACCCCCTCGGGAATGCCGAGCCGCGCGGCGACGCCCTCGACCCGTGGAGGCTCGAGCCCGGCCTCGCGCAGCCCTTCCAGCAGCCGCTCCACGCGCTCGAGCATGACCGGCTCAAGGCCGGGCCGATGCTCCGGCAGGCGCACGCGCCTGCCGGCCCGGACGACGCGGCCCGCGGCCGCCAGCCCGTCGACAACGGCCAGCAGGCCCGCGTCGTCGAGCTCCAGCGAGGTGGCGCCGCGGTGCCGCGGCGACCGCCCCGGGTGGGCCGCCCGCGCGGACGCCAGCAGGGTGTCAAGCCGCACGTCGGGGCGCAGCGGCTCGCGGCGGTGCAGCCGGCGCAGCGCGTCCAGCAGCCGGCGCTCGGCGAGGCGGCGTTGGGCGGGATCCATCGGTCCAGCGTCGCCCATGGTCCCGGCCGGCGGCTCAGCCGTCTGCGGCCCGCCCCGTCCCGGAGACCGCGATCCGGATGGCCTGCTCCTCCTCGGTCGACAGGGCGTGCGGCGAGGTCCCGGCCTGGACGGGCTTGGCAAAGACCCGCGTGTTGGCCCTACCGTGCAGGCTGGAGATCACGATCCCGTCGCGCTGGCCGTCGAGAAGGGCGATGGCGAAGCTCTGGTCCGAGCCGGTGTCCTCGAACGGGTTGAAGCGAACCAGCCCGATGTGCTGCAGGCTGGTCAGGGCCCGATGCTCCAGCGAGGCGTGCACCCGGCGCATCTCGCCTAGCTGCTCCGCCACCGCATCCACGCGACCGATGTGCGCCTCCAGCACGTCGCCGAGCGTGGCGTCGCGCCCGGCCATCGTGCCGGGGCCGCCCCCCAGCAGCGCCCGGTAGTCGCGAACGGCGCGGCCCAGGCGGATCGACTGCACCACCACGACCACCAGCAGGATCAGCAGCAGCGCGGCCAGGAGCGCGATCACCAGCGCCAGGTTGTCGGTCAGCAGGCGGTTGAGCTCATCCATCGGCGGGCGCTCCGGCTGAGTGGCGGTCTGGTCGGGGCGGGCAGCGGGGCACGCCCGGATGGGCTGGTATCATACCGCCCCCACGTGGCCGCCCGGTCGGTCACGCGTGCCGCCGACGAACACCGAGAGGGACCCATGGCCCGACGTGGAGGCAAGGCCGCCAGCCGCAAGTCACGCCAGCGCCGCAGCCAGCAGCGCACCCAGCAGCGCAGCGCTCAGCCGATCCAGCCCGCAACGACCCCGCCGGTCGAGGAAACCGAGGACGTCGCCCTCGAGCCCGCCGCGCCGGTCGAATCCGGGGACGCCTTCGAGAAGGCCGATGCCGAGCTCCGCGCCGCCACCCCGCCCCCCGGTAGCCGGCCGGGCTCGGGCGCGCGCGAGGCGGCGCGATCGGTGCGGGCGCGGGTCTCGGACTTCCACATGTCCAGCGGCCCGTCGCGGCTGTCCGAGGCCGCCGGGGCGGAGTACCACTACGTCGTGCGCGACCTGCGCAACATCGGCGTCCTGCTGGTCGTGATCGCGGTGCTGCTTGCGGCGGCGGTGGTGCTGGTCGAGGTGGCCGGCATCGGGGCCTGAGCCTATCGGTCGTGCGTGCCCCGGCGCTTCTCAAGCCGGGCGCGGCGCAGCCGCTGCAGGCGCTCGCCGATCTGGATCTCCAGCCCCTGGTCCGACGGCTCGTAGTAGGCCTTGCCGGCCAGCTTGTCGGGCAGGTACTGCTGGTCCACGTCAGCGTTCTCGTAGTCGTGCGGGTACAGGTAGCCCTTGCCGTAACCGAACTCGCGCGCCAGGCGCCGGTGCGCCGCCGGTCGCAGGTGCAGCGGCACCGGTAGGCGCCCGTGCTCCTCGACATCGGCCAGGGCGGCGAAGTAGGCCGATCCGGCACGGTTCGACTTCGGGGCGGATGCCACGTAGGCCGCCGCCTGGGCCAGGGCGTACTGCGCCTCCGGCAGCCCGATCATCTCCACCGCCTGCATGGCCGCCACCGCCACCTGCAGGGCGCGCGGGTCGGCGTTGCCGACGTCCTCGCTGGCCGCGATCACGATGCGCCGCGCCACGAAGGTGGGGTCCTCCCCCGCCGCGATCATGCTGGCGCACCAGTACAGCGCCGCGTCGGGATCGTTGCCGCGCATGCTCTTGATGAACGCCGACGCCGCCTCGTAGTGCTGGTCGCCCACCCGGTCGTAGGCCAGCAGCCGCTGCTGGGCAGCCTCGGCGATCGGCTCGGGACCGATGGTCGCGCCACCCGGAGCCACCGATGCCGCCGCCTCCAGGATGTTCAGCGCCTGCCGCGCGTCCCCGCCGGAGAGGTCCAGCAGCGCGGCCATCGCCGCGTCGTCGAGGGACACGCGTCCCGCGAGGCCGCGCTCGTCGGCGAGCGCCCGCTCCACGATGGTCCGCAGGTCCTCCTCGTCGAGCGGCTCCAGGCGGTAGACACGCAGCCGTGACAGCAGCGGCGAGTTGATCTCGTAGTACGGGTTCTCGGTAGTCGCGCCGATGAGCGCGATCGTCCCGTCCTCCACGTGCGGCAGCAGCGCGTCCTGCTGGGCCTTGTTGAACCGATGCAGCTCGTCGATGAAAGCCACCGTGCGGCCGCCGGCCTGGCGAAGCGCGCGGGCATCGGCCACCAGCTGCCGCACGTCGGCAACGCCACTGGTCACCGCCGAGAGCTGCCGCCACGAGCCCTGCGATCGGTCGGCCAGCAGCCGGGCCAGGGTGGTCTTGCCGCTCCCCGGCGGCCCCCACAGCACCATGCTGGGCAGGTACCCCGGGCGCACCACGCGGCTGAGCGCCCCGTCCGACCCCACCAGGTGGGCCTGCCCCACGAACTCGTCGAGCGTGCGCGGGCGCATGCGCGCCGCCAGCGGCGCGTCGGCGGGCGGCTGCTCGGTGAAGAGCGGCTCGCTCAGTTCTCGAGGCTTACGCGGCATCGGCCTTCCATCGGCCGATTATCGCGTCCCGCCATCAACGCCGCGCGCCACGCCGGACGAGCTGAGCGAACCGAGCCCGACGCAGGCGCGCCACCACGCGCCGCCAGGCATCTGAGACGTCCGCGCCCTGCCTCGGCGGCCGCTCAGGGCCGGCGTAGACCTCCGACACGTAGGCCGCAGCCAGCACGCCGACGTCCGGACCGATGTCCGGCAGCACGTGCTCCACGGCGCGGGCGAACTCGTACGCCGTCTGGCTGGGCATGGGCGCAAGGCCAATTCGCGCGGCGTCCCGGGTGAGGCGGCTCCAGAGCCGGGCGGGTGAGGCTCTGGGATCTGCCGTGCCGTCGTGCGCCCCAGCCCGCCGCCGGACTGCCAGCAGCGTCAGGATGGCGGCGAGGGCGCCTGCGCCGCCGGCCAGCGCGGTGGGGAGCCACCCACCGGCGTCCGCTCTTGGGCCGCCCCCATCTCCCTGGGAGCGTGGCGGCGGGATGGACGTCGCGGCGCTCGGCGTCGGCCGCTCCGAGGCAACCGGGACGCCGCCGGGCTCCTGGCCACCGGGACGGATGAGCGGGCTCACCGACGGCGTGGCCTCGAAGACCTGCCATCCGAATCCGGGGAAGAAGAGCTCCGCCCAGGCATGGCGCTGCGTGCCGCGGACGCGGAAGGCGTCGCGGCCAATCCGTTCGCCGCCGGTGTACCCCCGCGCGAGGCGCGCCGGGATACCGACCGATCGGGCCATCACGACCATGGCGCTGGCGAACTGCTCACAGAAGCCAACGCGGCCCGCATCGTCGAAGAGGAAGTAATCAACGAAATCCTGGCCGGATCCCGCATCCGGGCGCGCGGCCCGGACGGAGTAGCGGAATCCATCCCCGCGCAGGTACTGCAGCAGGGCCACCGCCTTGCCATACGGGGTAGACGCGGCCGCGGTGATGCGCTCGGCTTCCTCGCGCGTCCTCGGGCTGACGTTGTCGAGCGCAAGGTACGGCGCCAGCTGAGCCGCATCCGGCGCGGCCGCGCCCGCCAGCTCGGCGCCCGACGCGTGGCGGACCGTGGTGAGCACCGAGTACGTGTCTCCCGGCTGCAACTCGGCCGACGCCGCGGAGACCAGGAACGGGCCAGCGGCTGCCTCGCTGATGGACGCCGGGATGGACAGGCTCAACGCATGGCCGGGCAGCAAGAGGCCGTCGCCTCCCCGCTCGAGTCGCACAGTGACCTCGACTGGATTCCCCAGGACGCCGAGGCCGGGCAGCTCCAGCGAGCTGGGCACAAGAAGCGGGGCGCCCGCGGCGACGGAGCGTGTCCGCCCGACGGCCTGCGTCCAGCCGAGTCCCGTGTAGCTATCGTGGGTGACCGCGCGCAGGTAGACCGGCCCGGATGCCCCGGAAACGTAGGCGATGACATCCCGCGACGGGTTGAATGCGTCGCTGATGTCGAACGTTGGTCGGAACGCGCCCGCCGGCCCGGCACCGATCCCGCCCGGGCGCTGCGCCGACCACCACTCGCCGACCTGGCGCCATGCGCCCTCCAGCGGGGCCCCCACCGCGACGGAGGTGAGCGCCCAGGCGAGCGTCACCGTCGCAGCCGTGACGACCCACCCATGGCGCGCCATCGAGCCAGTGACCCCCTCGGCATCCGTGATCCCGCGCCGCTCCCATCGTCGCCGGCGTGCCGCGGTCCCGATGGCGACCGAGAGCAGCATCGCGCCGGCGGCAAAGGCGACCAGGGGCCCGATGTCGTCCGTCCGGCGGAGGGCCATGCCGCCGAGGAGCAGCGCGATCATCGGGGCCGCGGCGTGCGCGACGGACCGCCCGAGCCGGCATGCTCGAGCGGCGAGCAGCGGCCCCGCCCAGACCAGCGTGAGCAGGGCGAGTGACCCGGCGACGCGACCGCTGATGCTGGTTGCGTCAAGAACGCTCGACGGATCGGCCAGGAGCTCGACCCGCATGGCCAGCAGCTGGCCCAGCAACGACGTCTCCGGGTGGAGTGCGGCGCCCGACTGCCATAACGCCATGGCGGCGCCGGCCAGACCTGCGGCGGGGAGCCACCAGCCCGAGCGCATAGGGCGGGAGGAGAGGACCCATCCGGCGAGCACGGCCACCGCGGCCACCGGCACGGCGGCCGGGCCAGCCTGCACAAGGCGCTCGAGGACCAGCGCGAGGCTGACGGCCATCACCGCCAGGAGGAGCAGGATTCCCGCTTGCTCCGTCCGCCGCGCGTCGAGGGTGCGGGTGCCTGCCCGGACCACGCAATCGTCCTCCGTCGGCCGGCGCAGCGACGGCCACCTCGGGCAATCTGGGGCGCTGCCGATCTCTATTATCCAGCCATGCACCAGAACCTCCGGATCCCGGGGCCGACGCCGATCCCCGACGAGGTCCGCCGGGCCCAGGCGGCGCCGATGATCGACCACCGCGGCACCGAGTTCGGAGAGATGCTGCGGGAGATCGGCGGCGGGATCGCCGAGCTGGTGGGGACGCGCCACGAGGTGCTGCTGCTGACCGCCTCGGGCACGGGCGCCATGGAGGCCGCCGTCGTCAACACCCTCTCCCCCGGCGACCGGGTGCTGGCGGTGACCATCGGCTCGTTCGGCGACCGCTTTGCGAAGATCGCCGAGCGCTTCGGCGCGGCGGTCGATCGCCTGGACGTGGAGTGGGGCCGTCCCGCGGAACCGGAACAGCTCTCCGAGACGCTGGCGCAGCGCGATCCGTACCGGGCGGTGCTGCTGACCCACAACGAGACCTCCACCGGAGTCGCCAACCCACTTCCCGACCTGGTGGCCGCCGTCCATGCCGCGCCGGGCGACCCATTGGTCATCGTCGACGGCATCAGCGGCCTGGGGGCCATGCCGTTCGAGACCGACGCCTGGGGCGTCGACCTGGTGGTCAGCGCCAGCCAGAAGGCGTGGATGGCGTCGCCGGGCATCGGCATCGCCATCGTGGGCCAGCGAGCCCGTTTGGCCGAGGCGCAGGCGCAGATGCCGCGCTACTACTTCGACTTCGCCGAGGCGCGGCGCTGGGCCGAGAAGGGCCAGACGCCCTGGACGCCGGCGGTCTCGGTGCTGTTCGGGCTGCGGGTGGGCGTGCAGCGGCTGCGCGACGAGGGACGCGAGGCGACCTGGGCCCGCCACCGCGCGGTGGCCGCCGGCGCGCAGGC
>DASUSP010000138.1:0-8385 GCA_036375035.1 Candidatus Limnocylindria bacterium | reverse complement strand
GGGCGGGGAGCTCAAGACACTGGACCCCGCGTTCATCAGCGACGCGGCCGACGTGCAGCTCCTGCTGCAGCTGTACGCGGGCCTCACCCGCCTGGACGAGAACGGGGAGCCGTACCCCTCGCTGGCCGAGTCGTGGAGCATCAGCGACGACGGGCTGACCTACGTCTTCCGCCTCCGCCAAGGCCTGGAGTTCTCCGACGGATCGCCCCTCACCGCCGAGGACGTGCGCCGCTCCTGGTTGCGCGTCCTGGATCCCGAGACGAGGAGCACCGCTCCTGACGTGCTGACCGTCATCGAGGGTGCGCCGCAGCGCCTGGCCGGCGGCGCGGAGAACGAGGTTGCCATCCGCGCCACGGACGAGCAGATGCTCGAGGTGCGGCTGCGCCACCCGGCGGCCCACTTCCCGGCCATCACCGCCACGCCGACCACCTTCGTCGTCCCGCGCAATGCCGATGCCTCGGCGGACTGGCAGCGCCTCGGCGATTTCGTGGGATCGGGCCCGTACGTGGCAGATCGGATCGAGAGCGACACGCTCTTTCTGCACGCGAACGAGCAGTACGTGGCGGGACCGCCGCCGATCGGCGTGGTCGAGTGGCTCACCGACCTGGACGGTGACGTCCCGTCCGCCTACGCCGCCGAGACGCTTGACCTGGCCGGCATCGGCTCCTTCGATGCCAGCTGGATCGCCTACGACGCCCACCTGGGGCCTGCCCTGCACGCCGCCGCGGCCCTGAACGTCCAGTACTTCGGTTTCGACGCCACCCGGCCGCCGTTCGACGACGCGCGCGTGCGCCGCGCCTTCGCGCTCGCGCTGGACCGCCCGCGCCTGGTGGAGCTCTCCGAGGGAAGCGCCTCGGTCGCGGCCTCGAGCGTGGTGCCGCCGGCCCTCTGGCCGGAGGGCATGGAGGATGACCAGGAGCACGATCCGGGCGAGGCCGCGCGGCTGCTTGCCGCGGCCGGCTACGAGGATCGCGACGACCTGGGGGTGATCACCGTCAACGGCGCCGGGCTGAACGTGTCCCCGGCGGTGGCGATCTGGCGCGATGAGCTGGGGGTCACGGTCAGCGTGGAGTCGATGGAGTTCATCGACTACCTCCGCGCATTGGAGACGAACCCGCCGCAGATCTTCACCATCAACTGGATCGCCGACTACCCATCCCCGTACGCGCTCTACAGCCTGCTGCTCCTGCCGGATGCCGCCAGCAACTACGGCGGATGGACCGATGCGTCCTTCGTCGCGCTGCTGGAGGCCGCCTCGGCGGCCGATGACGATGCCGAGCTGGCCGCCGCCTACCGCGCCGTGGACGCCCACGTCGACGAGGAGGCGCCGGTTATCCCGTGGTCGTACGGGACGTCGTGGTGGCTGGTGCGCCCCGGGCTGCGGGGCCTGGGCAACCTGACCACCGGGATCCTGGACTTCGGGAGGGTGTCGTGGGACGGCTGAGCCGCCGCCTGTCCACGGCATGGCTGGCGGCGATGCTGCTGGCTGGAGCGCTGCCCGGCGCGGTGCTGGGCTTCACCGGGTTCGGCGAGACCTCGGCCGACGCCACGTACGGCGAGGCGATGCGCTTCGGCGCGGAGCTGCGGGGCGGGACCCCCGACCGGCTTGAGCTGTTGCTGCGCTTCTCCGGCGACGACGCGGTCTTCGTGGCGCCGGTGGCGGCGACGGGCGATGGCGCGGAGTACGTATGGGATACGGCCGACCGCCACGTCACGCCCAACACGCGGATCGAGCACTGGTGGCGCGCCACGCACGAAGGCCGTGTGACCGAAAGCGCCCGCGGGACGCTGCTGTACGACGACGATCGCGCCGGCCTCGACTGGCGCTCGCAGCGATATGGGGAGGCGACGGTGCACTGGTACGGGGACTCGGAGGCCGTGGCGCGGCGCTTCGGCGAGCTGGCCGCCAACGGGACCGCCAGGGCCGAGGCGCTGCTCGGCCACGAGATGAGCGGCCCGGTCGACATCTTCGTGTACGCCAGCAGCGACCACTTCTTTGGGGCGCTGGGCCCGGGTGCCCGGGAGTGGACCGGCGCCGCCACCTACCCGGCGCTGCGCACCATCTTCATGTCCCTGGCGTCCGGTGGCAGCGCCTACCTGGAGACGACGCTGGTCCACGAGGTCACGCACGTCGTCTTCAACGACGCCACAGACAACCCGTTCCACGAGCCGGCCAAGTGGCTCAACGAGGGCCTCGCCACATGGCTGGAGGACGAATCGGCCGACGCGGAGCGCTCCGAGGTCGAGTTCGAGGCCGGGGGCGGCGGCCTGTTCGCGTTCGAGGCCATCGCCGAGCAGTTCCCGATCGGGGAGCGAGGCGCTCGACTGGCCTACGCGCAGGGTGCGACCATGGTGGACATGATCGTGGCGGAGCAAGGCCGCGGGGCCATCGCGCGCATCGCGGAGGCGTACCGTGATGGCGCCTCGGACTCGGAGGCGCTGAAGGCGGGGACGGGACTTCCGTCCGACGTCCTCTTCGCTGCCTTCTACGACGAGTTCGGCGTCGATCCGCCACAGCCCGTGGAGCCCGAACCCATCCCACCCTCCGACGTGCGGAAGCCCGGCGGGCAGGGACCCACCGGCACGGATGATCCGCCTGCCAGCCCAGGCTCGGCTCCCGATGCCGCCGCCGGTGGTGGTGGGGTGCCGTGGCTCGCGGTGACTGGCGTCACGGTGCTGCTGCTGGTGGCCGCGCTGGCCGCCTGGGCCGTCAGCCGGCGCCGTGCGACCGTGGACAGCCCGTGACACCGCCGCAGCAACGCCGGGCGAGGCCGTCGTCGCGCCTGACCTGGGGCATCACCATCGCCGCCGCGCTGGGGATCATCGGTTTCGTGGGTGCTGCCCAGTGGAACAGCGCGGTGCAGCGCCAGGCGTTCACGACCTCGGCGCAGCAGGTGCTGGCCGCCCAGGTCATCGCCCTGGAGGAGGAGCAGCAGGAGCTACGCGCCCAGATCGCCGAGGCTGAGGCGGAGGTGCAGCACATCCAGGAGGAGTCGACCTCCAGCTCGGCGATCCTGGCCGCCCTGAACGCGCGGCTGGAGGAGGCGCGGCTGGCGGCGGGGCTGACCTCGGTGAGGGGTCCCGGAGTGGTCATCGAGATCGCCGACTCGAACCGGGTCGTGCCGCCCGGGGAGAACCCGTCGAGCTACATCGTCCTGGCCGATGACCTGCGCGACCTGGTCACCGCGCTGTGGGCCTCGGGCGCGGAGGCGATCGCCATCGATGGCGAGCGCCTAGTCGCCAGCTCGTCGATTTACGGCGTCGGCGCATCGGTCCTGGTCAACACATCGTTCCTGTCGCCGCCGTTCCGCATCGAGGCCATCGGCGATGGCGACCTCCTGGAGCGCTTCCAGTCGAACCCGGCCTTCACCGGTCGCGTGGCCCAACGCATCGACTTCTTCGACCTGGAGTTCGCGGTCGCCGCTGCCGACGAGCTGGAGCTGCCGGCAGTCGTCGGCACCCCTCGCTTCCGCTGGGGCGTCCCGGTCGACGAGGCATCCCAGTGAGCGCCCGCGCCGCGCAGCTGTCGCTCTTCGCGGTGGCGCTGCTGATCGGCGTGCTGCTGGTCGGCCAGCTGCGTAGCCAGGCGCGCCCCACCGAGATCAGCAGCCTGCCCGCCCAGGAGCTCTCGCAGCTGATCGACACGCTGGGAGAGCGGAACCGCGAGCTGCGGACCGGCCTGGCGGATCTGCGGGAGACGCTGCGCGACTACCGCCTGGCCGGCTCCCAGGGCCAGAGCGCCGTCGAGGTCTCGCGGGAAGACCTGCGCCGTATCACCGCCTTTGCCGGCCTGGCGTCGGTCGAGGGCCAGGGACTGGTTCTCGAGGTGGAAGGGGCCCTCGACGCGATCGCCCTGAACGACCTGATCAACGAGCTGCGCAACGCGGCGGCCGAGGCGATCGCGGTGGACGACGTGCGGATCACGCATCGCTCGGCGGCCGTGCAGGGGCCACGCGCGCTGGAGATCGACGGCGTCGAGATCGGCAGCCGGTTCACGATCACCGCCATCGGCGACCCGGATGGCCTGCTCACCGCAATGGAGCGACCGGGCGGCATCATCGCGCAGCTGGAGCAGTTCATCAGCGCCACGATCGTTGCGCGGCAGTCCGCGTCGATCCGCGTGCCCGCCAGCTCCGCGGACCTCCTCCCCACGGTGGCCGAGGCGGCCGCGCGGTGACGGCGCCGGGTCCCGGTTTCTTGACCGCTTTCCGCAGCACCCGTAGAGTGGCCGCCGGTCCGCCGGCCCCCGCGGTCCACGGCGTGGGGCGATCCCGCACCGCGGTGACGACGGCGACCATCGCCGCCAACGGACCGAGAGTGCCATGAACGACCTGATCGAACTTGCGCTGGATGCCGCCGACCACGCCGGCGCCGGCTACGCCGACATCCGCATCTCCGAGCGCGAGACGGAGAGCCTGACCGTGAAGAACGGGGCCCTGCAGGCCGCGGACTCGACGCGTTCGGCCGGCTTCGGCGTCCGGGTCCTGGTGGACGGGGCATGGGGCTTCGCCGCCTCCTCGTTGCTGGAGCCCGACGAGGTGACCCGCGTCACCCGCGAGGCGCTGGACGTGGCGCGAGCCAGCGGCCTGGCGCGACGCGAGCCCGTGGTCCTGGACGACACGCCGCCGATCACCGACAGCTACCGAACCCCGCTGGAGGAGGATCCCTTCGAGGTCTCCCTTGACGAGAAGCTGTCGATCCTGATGGATGCCGACGCGGCCATGGCCGGCGCCCCGGGCGTGGCGGTCCGCGAGGGGACGATCGAGGCCGCCCGCGAGCACAAGACCTTCGCCTCGAGCGCCGGGGCGCGGATCGAGCAGCGGCTGAACGAATGCGGCGCTGGCATCGAGGCCACCGCGGTCAACGCCACCGAGTCCCAGGTGCGCAGCTATCCCAACTCGTCGGGTGGCCAGCACGTCACCGGCGGGTTCGAGGCGATCCGGGCCATGCGTCTCCCCGATCATGGGCAGCGCATCGCCGAGGAGGCGGTGCAGCTGCTGGATGCGGCCGACTGCCCGTCGGGCGAGATGACGATCGTGATCGACTCCTCGCAGCTTGCGCTGCAGGTCCACGAGTCCTGCGGCCATCCCATCGAGCTGGACCGCGTGCTGGGCATGGAGGCCAGCTTCGCCGGCACCTCGTTCCTGACCCTGGACAAGCTGGGGAAGCTCCAGTACGGCAGCCCCATCGTCAACATCGACGCCGATGCCACGGCGCCCGGCGGCCTGGGCACCTTCGGCTTCGACGACGAGGGCGTCCCCGCCCAGAACGTGCCGATCGTGTCCGGCGGGCTCTTTGTCGGCTATCTGACCAGCCGGGAGACCGCACCAGTCGTCGGGCGGAGCAGCATGGGCAGCGCGAGGGCATCGGGCTGGAACGTGATCCCGCTGATCCGAATGACCAACATCAACCTGCGTCCGGGCGAGGCGGGGAGCCTGGACGACCTCATCGCCGATACCGACGACGGGTTGTTCCTCTCGACCAACCGGTCGTGGAGCATCGACGATCGGCGCCTGAACTTCCAGTTCGGCACCCAGGTCGGATGGCGCATCCGCAACGGCAGGCTGGCCGAGATGATCAAGAACCCCACCTACACCGGCATCACGCCGCAGTTCTGGGGCAGCTGCGACGCGATCTGCGACCCCTCCGAGTGGCACCTGTGGGGGGTGCCCAACTGCGGCAAGGGTGAACCGATGCAGACCCATCGCGTTGGCCACGGCGCCGCGCCGGCGCGCTTCCGCAACGTGCGGGTCGGGGTGGGCCGATGGTGACCCGCGCCGACGAGGTCCTGGACGCGGTCATGCGCAGCCTTCCGGTCGATGGCGAGGCGTTGTACATGGCCCGCGATGCCGCCCTGACCCGTTTCGCCGGGTCGCGCATCCACCAGAACGTCTCCGAGCATGACGCCACGCTGCGGGTGCGCGCGGTGGATGGCGCGCGCTCCGGGGTGGCCAGCACCAACCGGCTGGACGGGGCCGGCATCGCCGAGGTGGTGGCCCGCGCGGCCGACATCTGCCGGCGCGTTGCGCCGAACCCGAACCCGACACTGCTCCCATCGGCCGAAGCGGGTGGCGCGGACTCCGAGGTCGGCTGGGTCGCGGCCACCGCGGCCGCCGACCCGGATCGTCGTGCCGAGGGCGCGAGCGCGGTGATCGCCGCCGCCGACGCCGCGCGGCTGGACGCCAGCGGCGCCTTCTCGACCGAGACCGTCGCCATGGCGGTGGCCAACAGCAACGGCCTTCGCTCCCGGCACGCGTTCACCCAGGCGAAGCTGCTGACGGTCATGACCGGCCCCGACCGGGCCTCGGGATACGCGCAGGCCACGTCTCCCGACGTCGCGGAGATCGATGCCGCGTCGGTCGGCGCCGAGGCGGCCGACAAGGCGGCCCGTTCCGCGGGCGCCACCGACGTGCAGCCGGGCGAGTACGACGTAATCCTGGAGGAGTACGCGGTCCAGACCATCCTGGAGTACCTCTCCTACGCGGGATTCTCCGCCCTGGCCGTCGAGGAGGGGCGCTCCTTCATGCAGCTCGGCAAGCAGGTGATGGGGGAGAACGTCTCCATCTGGGACGACGGGAACGATGCCACCGGGCTGCCCAGCGCCATCGATTTCGAGGGGGTGGCCAAGCGCCGCGTGGATCTGGTGACCGACGGGGTGGCGACCGGGCTGGTTCACGATTCGGCCACCGCGGCGCGCGCCGGCGTCCCGTCGACCGGTCACGGCCTGCCGGCCCCGAACACCTTCGGGCCGCTGGCCTGGAACCTGTTCATGGCCCCCGGGTCGTCCTCGAAGGACGCGATGCTGGCGTCCATCGACCGCGGGATCTGGGTTACCCGCTTCCACTACGTGAACATCGTCCATCCGCGGCGGGCGGTGCTGACCGGCATGACCAAGGACGGGACGTTCCTGATCGAGGGCGGGCGAATCGTGCGGCCGATCCGCAACCTCCGCTTCACCGAGGCCATCCCGCAGGCCTTCTCACGCATCGAGGCCGTCTCCAGCCAGACACGCCTGCTCGCGGCCGAGTACTCGGGCATCAATGCCCGCGTCCCGGCGCTGCGCATCGGCCGCTTCTCGTTCACGGGCGCCACGGCGGCGGAGAGCGGCGATTGATGGCGCCGGTCGTGGACCTGCGCATCGGAGACGTGCTGCGCCTGCGCCGCGAGCATCCCTGCGGCAGCCGTGAGTGGCGTGTCGATCGGCTGGGAGCCGACATCGGGCTTGTCTGCGGCGGCTGCGGGCACCGGATCCTGATGGACCGCCTTGACGTTGAGCGGCGCTTCACCGGCTACGTGCGGCGGGGAGACGAACCGGAGGTCTCGGCGTGACCCACGGGGAGGTGCCGCCCGACCTCGCCGGCCAGGGCCTGTCCGGCGCGGGCAACGTCTTCCGCAACCGCGCCTTCGTCCTGCTGTGGACGGCGCAGACGCTGAGCCAGCTGGCGTCGAACATGGTCCTCGCCGCGCTGATGGCGACGGTCTTCCAGGCGACGCAGTCGAACACCGCCAACGCGGTGCTGATCCTGAGCTTCCTGGTGCCGGCGGTGGTGTTCAGCGCCATGGCCGGGGTGCTGGTGGAGCGCAGTGATGCCCGGCTGATCATGCTGGCCACCAACGTCCTGCGGGCGGTGGGCGTCATCGGCTTCATCTTCGTGGGCACCAACGTGCCGCTGATCCTGCTGATCAACCTGTTCGTGGCTACCATGACCGCCGTCTTCGCCCCTGCCGAGCTGACCTCGATCCCGCGCATCGTTGAGCGCCGCCACCTGATGGCCGCCAACTCGGTCTTCGTGCTGACCATCAACGCCACCTTCGCCATCGGCTTCGGCTTTCTGGGGCCGCTGCTGCTGGTCACCGCCGGGGCTAACGCGGTATTCGTGGTGGTGGCGGTGATGTTCGGCCTGGCGGCGGCGGCCATCATCCCACTGCCGGCGGTCCTGCCCGCGACACGGCAGGAGTTCCGGGCCGGGGAGGCGGGACAGGCGCTGCGCGCCGTGATCGACCAGGTGCACGAGGGGATCGTCTTCGTCCGCGAGAACAAGCGCATCGCCTGGTCGCTGGCCTACCTGGGCATCGCGGCCAGCCTGATCGGCGTGATGGGAGCCATCGGTCCCGGCTTCGCCACCGACATCCTGCGACTCTCGGAGGAGGACTTCTTCTTCGTGATGGGGCCCGCCGGGCTGGGAGCGGTGATGGGCATCCTGTTCCTGAACGCGTACGGGAAGGGCATCCCGCGACGGCTCACGATCGACATCGGCCTGGTGGCGATGGGCATCACCCTGATCGCCCTGGCCGTGGTCAAGCCGGTGGTCGGGATCCTGTCGCCGGCGGTTGCTCCGATCGAGGAGACACTTCCCGATGCGCTGGCGCCGATCGTGTCGCTGA
>DASUSP010000137.1:0-2015 GCA_036375035.1 Candidatus Limnocylindria bacterium | reverse complement strand
GAAGGCGGAGCTGAAGGCGTCCTCGCGCACGTCGGCGCGGTAGGCGATCCCCAGCACCAGCACGGGCGCGCCCTCCAGTGGACCGATGCGATCGCGCACCAGGTCGACCGTCCAGCGGCCCATCCCCTCGTTGATGCGTCGTGCCAGCGGGGGAAGCTGGAGCTCCGGGTCGGCGTTGAACAGGAAGTGGGGATAGACCGGGATGCAGTGCCCCCCGACGCCCACTCCGGGCTGGTGGATGTGGCTGTACGGCTGGGAGTTGGCCGCCTCGATCACCTCGATCACGTCGATCCCGCGACGGGCGGCGTAGCGCGCGTACTCGTTGGCCAGGGCTATGTTCACATCGCGGTAGGTGGTCTCGGCCAGCTTCGTCATCTCCGCCGTCTCGGCGTTGGCCACGGCCCGGACTTCGGTCCCCGGCTCCAGGACCGATTCGTAGAAGGCCACCGCGCGGCGCGTACTCTCCTGGCTGGTTCCGCCAACGATCTTGGGGTAGCGCTGCAGGTCCAGCAGGACGCGGCCGACCAGCACCCGCTCCGGCGAGAAGGCAAGGAAGAAGTCCAGGTCCATGGCCAGGCCGCTGCCCTGCGCCAGCATCGGTCCGAAGCGGTCGCGGGTGGTGGCGACCGGCAGCGTGGTCTCGTAGATCACCAGCGTCCCGGCCTGCAGCCCACGCGCGATCTCGTGCGTGGCGGCGTCGATCGGCCCGAAGTCGATCTCGCGGTCCTGGTCGACCACCACCGGCACGATCACCACCACCGCCTCGGCCTGGCGCACCCCGGCGGCGTCATCGGTCGTGGCGCGCAGGAGCCCTTCGGCCACGAGCCGTGGCACCCGCTCGGCGAGCGCCGGCTCGTCGTCGTGCGGCGAGGTGCCGCCGTTGATGGCATCCACGATCCGGGCGTCCACGTCGCAGCCGATCACCTCGTTCCCGCGCGACGCGTACTGCACCGCCAGCGGCAGGCCGATGTGGCCCAGGCCGACCACCGCGACCTTCATCGCAGCACGGCCTCCAGCTCCGGGCCGGAGATGACGGCGCCGCGCCGGGCCGCCTCCACCATGGTGCGCGCCAGCAGCAGCGCCACCATCGCCTGGCGCGGGTCTACCGGGGGAGGCGCACCGTCGCGCACGGCGCGGGCGAACTCGTCGAGCTCCACGGCGAGCGGCTCTCGGCGCTCGACGTGGCGGCGGACGATCTCCCCCTCGGCCACGGAGGCGTCGGCCGGGTTGGCGTAGAACACCAGGTCCTGGGCCAGGTAGTCGGCGACGTACATGCCCCGCTCGCCGGTGACCGACAGCGTGCGTTTCTTGGTGGGCGTCAGCCAGTTGATGTCGAGCACGCCGACCGCCCCGTTCGCGAATTTCATGATCCCCACGAACAGGTCCTCGTGATCGGTGTGGATGCGCTGCTCGGTTTCCGCGTAGAGACGTATCGGGTCCGAGCCCAGCAGGTAGCGCATCACGTCCAGGTCGTGCGGCGCCAGGTCGACCACCACCCCCACGTCGCGGATGCGCGCGGGAAAGGGGCCCAGGCGGGTGGCGTTGATCTCGAATACGCGCCCCAGCTCGCCGGCCGCCAGCCTCCGGCGCAGCTCGCGGATGGCCGGGTTGAAGCGCTCGATGTGGCCCACCGTCAGGATCCGGCCCGCCTCGTCGGCGGCGGCGATCATGCGCTCCGCCTCGTCGCGGCTGCTGGCGATGGGCTTCTCGACCAGCACGTTAATGCCGGCGCGCAGCGCGGCGAGCACGATCGGGAGATGCAGGGAGGTGGGCGCCACCACGCTGACCAGGTCCGGCCCCTCGGCCGCGAACATCTCCTCGGCCTCGGGATAGCCACGCAGTGAGCGGCCCTGGGTCGCGCGACGAAGGGCTGCCGGATCGGGGTCGGCCACCGCCACCAGCTCCACGCCCTCGACCGCCTCGTCCCAGACCCGCACGTGGTTGCGCCCCATCATCCCCAGGCCCACCACGGCGGCGCGCAGCGCGCGCGGCGGCGCCTCGCTCATGCCGACGCC
>DASUSP010000136.1:0-12950 GCA_036375035.1 Candidatus Limnocylindria bacterium | reverse complement strand
AGGCTGTTCATGGACCGCGGCGTGCGCATCGACCGCACCTACCAGCTGAACTTCGGGGGCAACACCGACTTCCTGAACATGCTCGAGCGGGAGCGCCTGGAGTCCAAGAAGGTCAGCAAGACCAACGCGGTCACCTCGATGATCGACTACGACGTGGACCCCGACAACGTGCACGTCGGCCCCTCCGACTACGTGCCGTGGCTCAAGGACCGCAAGTGGTGCCACATCCGCATGGAGGGCACCACCTACGGCGACGTGCCGCTCAACCTGGAGCTGAAGCTGGAGGTCTGGGACTCGCCGAACAGCGCCGGCGTGATCACCGATGCCATCCGCTGCGCCAAGCTTGGCCTCGACCGCGGCCTGGCCGGCACGCTGGTGGCACCCAGCTCCTACTTCATGAAGTCGCCGCCGCTGCAGATCCACGATGACGTGGCGCACGAGCGGGTCGAGGCGTTCATCCGCGGCGACGACAACGAGACGCTGGTTGGGACCGAGGCACCCCCCAAGCGCCAGGTGCGCAAGGTCTCGGCCAGCCGCACCAAGGCGTCCGCCGACGTCGGCTGAGCTTGTCCGCCGAGAACGTCGCCGATCCCCTGACCCCGGCGAGCGGCGGCGGCCCCGCCGTCCTGGCCACGGGCTCCTCCTCCGCGGGCCGAGCCGCGGCCCGATCCGAGGGTGAGCGCAAGCGCGAGCTGCTCGCCTTCTGGGGCTACCGCGCCGCCGAGAAGCTGATCGCCTCGCTGCCTCGAGGCCTCGTGCTGCCGATGGCGGCGGCGGTCGGCAACGTGGGGTACGACCTGGCCGGCGACAAGCAGCGCCTGGTGCGCGAGAACCTGGCGCGGGCAATGGGCCGCTCACCGGACGACCGCCGCGTGGCGTGGGCGGCGCGGCGCGCGTTCCGCAACTACGCCCGCTACCTGGCCGACGTCATGCGCCTGGCGGATGCCTCGCCACAGGAGATCGGCCAGCTGGTCGACATCGCCGACATCGGGATCCTGCGCGAGGCGCAGCGCGACCGAAAGGGGGTGCTGCTGTGCACGGTGCACGTGGGCGGCATGGACCTCATCGCCCCCGCGCTGCACCTCGTCGGCGAGCGGCTGCATGTCATCGCCGACGACACGACCTACGGCCGCCTGTACGAGCACCTCAAGGCGGTGCGCGCCCGCCACGGGCTGACGCTCATCGGCTGGCGCAACCTGCGCGGCCTGTTCCGGGCCCTGCGGGCCGGGGAGAACCTGGTTCTCTTCTGCGACGGTGGCTACCGTGCCGGGGACGTGCCGGTCGAGTTCCTGGGCGAGCCGACCACGTTCCCGCCCGGCCCGGCCACCCTGTCGGCCAAGGCCGGCGCACCGATGCTTCCCGTCGCCGCGCGGCGCATCGCGGGCGATCGCTTCCATGCCGAGGGGCTGCCCCTCATCCGGGCAGCCTCCACCGAGCCCGCCGAGCTCTTCCGCGCCACGCAGCAGCTCGCCGACGAGCTGGGGCGGGTGGTGGCCACCGACCCCGGCCAGTGGTACATGTTCCGGCCGGTCTGGCCCCGGACCGATGCGCAGCGCGACCACGCTCGCCGCGCGCTCGAGGTGGCCCGCCGCGGCGAGGACTGGACCCGGGTCAGCGCCTGACCATGCGGTCGATCCTGCTGCGCGCCGGCCTCCGGTTGGCTGACATCGTGGCCGGCGCGCTGCCCTCGGCGATCGCCTACCCCCTGGCTGACCTGCTGGGCCGTGCCTGGCATCGCTTCGCCGCAGACCGGCGCGAGCTGGTCGCCGAGAACCTGCGGCGGGTGCGGGCCGCGCGCGGCGAGCCGACCGAGGGCCGCGAGTTCCGGCGGCTCGTCGAGCGCGCCTTCATCGAGCACGCTCGCTACTGGATGGAGGTCTTCCGCATCCGCCACTACCCGGAGGAGCGCTTTGCGGAGATGCTCCAGCCGGTCAACTGGGAGGAGCTGCGGCCCATCTTCGCCACCGGCGCGGTGGTGGCGGTTCCACACCTGGGAAACTTCGAGCCGTTCGCGCACTTCGTCGAGGCCGAGGGCATCTCAGGTGTCGCACCGGTGGAGGAGGTGGAGCCCAAGGAGCTCTACGACTTCCTGGTTCGGCAGCGGCTGGTCGGCGGCCGCGCCGTCAGGCTCATTCCGCTGACCGAGTCGCTGCGGCCCATGCTCACCGCGCTCCGCAAGGGCCAGATCGTGGGCATCGCGGCGGACCGTGACCTGTCCGGTGACGGGATCGAGGTTTCGATGTTCGGGCATCGCACCACGATCCCGCCCGGCCCGGCCACCCTGGCCCTGCGCACGGGCCGGCCGCTGCTGGTCGCACGGGCGCTGCGGATCGGACCGGATCGGTTCACCGCCACCGCGTGGCCGATCGAGGTGGAGCTGACCGGCGATCGCGGCGCCGACGTGGAGGCCCTGACCAGGGCCCTGGCCGCGCGCTTCGAGGAGGTCATCGGGGAGGCGCCCGAGCAGTGGTTCGCCGTCTTCCAGCCCATCTGGAAGGACCAGCGCTCGTGAGCCGGCGCAGCTCGCGGGGCGTGGACGAGCGCGGCAAGGCCGACATGCACCTGCACACCCTCTACTCGGACGGGACCGCAGACGTGGCCGCGCTGCTCGACCACGTCGAGCGCAGCACAGACCTGGACGTGGTGGCCATCGCCGACCACGAGCGCATTGACGGGGCGCTGCGCGCTCGCGAGATCCACGCCGACGGCGGCTACACGTACGAGCTGGTGGTGGGCGAGGAGATCACCACCCGGCGCGGCCACCTGCTGGCCCTCTTCGTCGAGGAGCGCATCCCGCCGCTGCGCCCCATCGGCGAGACGCTGGAGCGGATCCACGACCAGGGCGGGCTGGCCATCGCCGCGCACCCCATGGCGCCGCTCACCCCCAGCCTCGGCCGCCGGACGCTGCTGGAGCTGCACCACGACCCGGATCCGCGCCACCACCTGGACGCCATCGAGATCATGAACCCCAGCCCGGCGGGCCGCGCGCGGCGGCTGGAGCGCCACCACCTCAACGAGTCGGTGCTCCACCTGCCGGGAGTCGGCAACTCGGACGCCCACGTGCTGGAGCACGTCGGCACGGCGTGGACCTGGTTCGACGGCTGGACCGCGGCGGATTACCGCCGGGCCGTGCTGGAGCACGCCGTGGAGGCCGATGGCGAGCACTGGGGCCACTGGCACAACATCACGGTCTACGGCCGGCAGCTGGCGGCCAAGGCTCGACACCTGCGCCATACTCTGCGTCCCACGGGAGAGTGGAGATGACGACGCTGGAACCGATGCCAATCGGCGCCGAGGAGGGTCGGCGCGAGGCCGCCCCATCGGTCCGGCCCACCGGCGGACGGCCGCCGCTCAAGGTGGGCATCGTGAGCCCGTACGGCTACCCCCACCCCGGCGGCGTGAACGAGCACGTGCGCCACACCTACCAGGCCATGCGACGCATGGGCCACGACGTATGGATCATCACCAGCAAGTACGGCCGCGAGCGCGAGTCGGAGGGCCACATCATCCGGTTGGGCACCGGCTACGCCTTCCCGGCCAACGGTTCGATGGGCCGCCTCACCGTCAGCTGGCGCTTCAAGCGGCGGGCCCGCGAGCTGCTGGCGGAGCACCGCTTCGACATCCTGCACTTCCACGAGCCGTTCGTGCCGTTCCTGTCGCCGACGATGCTGGATCAGTCGAACACAGTCAACGTCGCCACTTTCCACGCCTTCGGCGGCTTCAGCCCCTCGTACTGGATCGGCAAGCGCTTCGCCGGGCGGCTGGCCAACCTGCTGCATGGCCGCATCGCGGTCAGCGGCGCGGCGCGGCACTTCATCGGCCGCTACTTTCCCGGCGACTATCGCATCATCCCCAACGGCGTCGACCTGGACCGATTCACCGATGCCGAGCCGTTCGAGGAGCTGCGCGACGGGACGCTGAATATCCTCTTCTTGGGTCGCTTCGAGGAGCGCAAGGGCCTCATCCACCTGCTCAAGGCCTACCACCGCCTGCGCAAGCGGCACGTCGACGCGCGCCTGCTGGTGATCGGGTCAGGGCCCAAGGCGCGCGAGTACCGCCGCTTCGTGGGGCTGCGCGGCGTGCGCGACGTGGAATGGCTGGGCCGCGTGAACGACGACGACAAGGCCCGCTACTTCGCCTCCGCCGATATCTTCTGCTCGCCGGCCACCGGCCAGGAGTCGTTCGGCATCGTCCTGCTGGAGGCCATGGCCGCCGGGGTGCCGATCGTGGCGAGCGACATCCACGGCTACAAGAACGTGATGCAGCGCGGGGTCCAGGGCCTGCTGGTCGAGCCGCGCAACCACCGTGCGCTGGCCGCGGCGCTCTACAAGCTGGCCGGTGACCCGGAGCTGCGCCACCAGATGGGTGAGGCGGGACGGCTTCGCGCTCCCGACTATTCCTGGGACCGGGTCACGGAGCAGATCGTGGACTACTACCACGAGGTCCGCGACCGGGTGCTGGAGCGCGCCTAGTCATCCTGCACTTGCGCCCGACGCAACCAGCTGGCAACGGGAGCCGCTCCAGGCCCCGAACACGCATCCCCATGCTCCCGAATTCGCGCCCAGCGCAAACCGCCGACGGTTTGGGGGCTGCCGGGTAGCCACACTCGCCTTTCGTTGCGCCGGACGCAGACCTCCACTGCTGGAGGCGGCTACTCCATCGGCTTGCGGAAGGCGGTCGAGCGGAACTCCGGCTCGAACCCGGCCTCCTCGTAGAGCCGCAGCGCGCCGGTCGGGTTGTCTGCGTCCACGCCGAGTCCGGCGCTGGTCATGCCCCGATCGCGCAGCACGACGAGCGACCGCGCCACCACCGCCCGGGCCAGCCCGCGTCGGCGCCACGGCCGTCGCACAAAGACCGATGCGAGCCAGCCTCGACGCCGGTCGAAGGCACGGTTCTCGGTCTCGTTGATCTCGTTGATCACGCCGCCGGCGATCTCGTTGCCGTCCCAGGCCACCACGAAGAGGGACGGGTCGAACTTCGGGTCGGACTGCCACTCGCGGAAGCGCGCGTCGGATCCGTCGAACCCACCCCAGTGGTCGCGGAAGGCCTCGATGTCGGCGTCCCAAAGCTGCCGGAGCTGGTCGGCGGCCACGGGCCGCAGCTCGAGCCCGTCGGGCAGCGGCGGCTCCACGATGCCATCCAGCGTGGGCCGCGCCATGTCGAAGAACCAGCGCACCGGCTCGTAGCCCTCGGCGGCCACCAGGGCCAGCGCCCCGTCCGCCGAATTCGGCTGCCAGGTCCCGTAGAAGCGCGGAGCGTCGGTGGGATGCGCCGCGTCACGGGCGCGGGCGTGCGCCTCCGAGTCGCGGAACAGCCAGGTCCCGATGCCGCGGCCCCGCCAGTCCGGGTGCACCGTACCGCCGAGCCGATATTCCCGCAGCCCGTCGTTGGTGTCGATCCACTCCACGTCGCGGAATGCGACCATCGCCCCGTCGGCCTCGACCACCAGCGCGTCGCGCGCGGCGTCGAAGTGCTCGTTGCTGCGGGCCATCCAGTTGGCGATCTCCGCGCCGCTGGCCCTCCACGGCGCGCCGTCCGCCTCGGCGCTTCGGTTGAAGAGCTCGGCCAGCGGGCCGGCGTCGTCCGGGCGGTAGGCCCGGGCCCGGAGTCCGGGGATCGGGGGAGCCAGGGTGCTCATCGGTCCATCTCCATTGACTTGCGGTAGCCCACCGAGCGCTGGTCTACCTCGAATCCGGCCTTGCGGTAGAGGCCCAGTGCCCCGAGCGGGTTGTCCGCGTCCACGCCCAGAACGGCGCTGGTCATGCCGCGGTCGCGCAGGAGCGCCAGCGAGTGGCCGACCAGCGAGGTCGCCAGGCCGCGGCCGCGCCAGGGCCGGCGCACGTACACGCTGTCGAGCAGCCCGCGCTTCCAGCCGTAGGCCTCGTTGTCGTGGGTCATGATCACGTTCCAGACGGCGCCGGCCACCTCGTCCCCGTCCCAGGCCACCACGAACAGCTCCGGGTCGTAGTCCGGGTCGTTCAGCCAGCGCTGGTAGGCGGACTCCGATGAGTCGAAGCCGCCCCAGTGATCGGCGAAGGCCTCAGCGTCCGCGTCGTATACCTTGCGCATCTCGGCCCCGCCGCGCGGCGGCCGCAGGACCAGCCCCTCGGGCAGCGTCGGCACCACGATATCCTCCATCGTTGGCCGCAGCATCTCGAAGAACCATCGAACCGGCGCGTAGCCGTTGCGCTCGAGAAGCTTCACCGCGCCAACGCGCCGCTCGTTCGTGCCCGCTCCGAAGAAGCGCGGACGGTCCGTGTGGTGCGTCACCGCCACCTCGCGTAGATGCGCCTCGTTCCAGCGCAGGATGGCGCTGCCGATCCCGCGGCGTCGCCAGTCCCCGTGGACGTGGCCGCGGGTCACGTACTCGCGCAGGCCGTCGGTGGTATCGACCCACTGCGTCCAGCCGTAGGCCACCGGTCGCCCGTTGGCCTCCGCGACGATGCTGTCGCGGGACGCGTCGAAGTGCTCACTCGGGTGATCCGCCCAGTTGGCGAGCGCCTCGAACGAGACCACCTCCTGGATACCGTCGGCGTCGTTGCCGCTGCGGTAGATCTCGACGAAGGCCAGCAGGTCGGTCTCGCCGGCGTACGGCCGGAGGGTCACGCCGGCGGGCGCCGGCATCGGCTCCGAGCCCTTCGATTCGGTCATGGTCATCGGTCCAGTTCCTTGTTGCGATGAGAGTCCGTGTGAAGCATCGGATCCGTCAACCCACGCGCTTCAGCTTGCCGGTCCGCTTGGCGTAGCGCTCCGCCACCCCGAAGGCCCACAGCCCAGCGGGGATGAGCACCACGCCGCTGATGAGCAGCGGCCAGACGTTGCCAAGCAGCTCGCCGATGCCGACGCCGTCGATCAGGCCGGCGCGGACTCCGTCCAGGACGTAGGTCGCGGGCGAGAAGGCGGAGATCGTCTGCATCCACCCGGGGAGCACGTCCACCGAGTAGTAGACCCCGCTGACCAGCAGCAGGACCGACTGGATGACGAAGACCATCTGCGCGCCGCGCTCGACGTACATCAGCGGCAGGATCGAGGCAGCGATCCCGATCCCGGCGAAGCTCACCGTCCCGAGCAACGTGAAGATCGCCGCGGTGGCGAAGTTCGCGTTGGCCAGGTCCAGCTCGAAGAAGAGCACCAGGACGAGGAGCACGAACATGGTGTGCACCATCCCGAAGATGACGGCGTACGCCGCGGCTCCGAGCAGCTGCGCATAGCGCCGCACCGGCGCCATGAACGTGTACTCCAGCGTCCCCTCCCAGCGCTCCCACTGGACCGCCTCGGCGATGAACTCGAAGACGATCGACAGGTAGCTCCAGAAGATGGTGCCGATGACCAGGGTCATGAGCAGCCGCGGGTCGCCCTCGGCCAGGCCGATGAGGCTGACTGCCAGCGCTCCGGCCACCGAATAGACGAGCCAGGCGATCTCCCAGCCCCAGTACCGCTTGGTGAGGTTGAAGTTCCGCTCCACGAAGGCGTAGGACGCCTTCAGCTCGCGGGTCACCAGTGCCATTGCTCAGTTGCTCCTGTCGATGCGTGGGTGCGCCGACCCGTCCCCTAGTGGGAACGGGCCGGCCTCAGAGACGGGTCCGCCGCCAGGCGCTCGCCCGCGCGAACGAGCTGGCGACCGACCCAGCGCCGCAGCGGGCGCTCGGACGCCGGCTGTCGGCCACGGGAATGGATCTCGCGGCGCAGCTGCGCCACGCGAGCCTCGTGGTGCTCGGCCAGGTCCTGGGGGGTCGGATGGATCCACACGGTTCTCACCTCCTTTCTCAAATCCGCTACTCGCCTTCGTTCTCGTCGTCGTCGATGTCGTCGTCCAGCGAGCGGCCCGTGAACGTCATGAACACGCTCTCCAGCGTCGGCTCCTTGCCGTACTGCTCGGCGACCATCACCTTTAGGCCGGCTGGCGTGTCCTCGGCCACGATCCGGCCGTCGTCGATGATCGAGATCCGATCGCAGAGGCGATCCGCCTCGTCCAGGTCGTGCGTGGTCAGCACGATCGTCGCGTCGTGCGTGTCCCGCAGCTCCTCGATGAAGGCCTGCACGTCCAGCTTCGACCGCGGGTCGAGGCCGGTCGTCGGCTCGTCCAGCAGCATCACCACCGGGCTCGTCAGCAGCGCCCGCGCGATGGCGACCTTCTGCTGCATCCCTCGGCTCATCTGCTCCAGCGGGCGGCCGAGGCGCTTCTCGCTGATCCCCAGCCGGGCCAGGATCCGGACCGCGTCCGCTTTCGCCTCCCGGGCGTCGAGCCCGTACAGGCGCGCGGCGTAGATCAGGTTCTCGAACGGGCTGAGCTTCTTGAAGAAGGCCGCGTCCACGCTGACCCGGTTGATGAGGCGCTTGACCGCCATCTCCTCGCGCTCGATGTCGTGGCCGAAGACCTCGACCCGGCCCGAGTCCAGCGTGAGGAGCGTGCTCACCAGCCGGATGAGCGTCGACTTGCCGGAGCCGTTGGCCCCCAGCACGCCGTGGATGCTCCCCCGGCCGATGCGCAGCGAGACGTCGTTCACGGCCATGACGGGCTTCTTCTTGCGCCCGACCTTGAAGGCCTTGCTGACGTGTTCGATGAGCAGCGCCGTCTCCCGCGGAACCGCCATCTCGACCGATGCCGGCACCGGGGCCGGCCGATGCCCGGCCGCCCTGGTATCGCTCTTCACTTGTTCTGCGACGCCGGTCATGTCGTCTTCCTCTGTGCGAACTTGTGTGAACTGCCTGGTCGGATCCCGCGTGAGACGGAACGAGCCGCGGTCCCTGCTCGCGGGTCCGCGGCTCTGATGACGCCGATGGGGCATCAAAAAACCGTGGACCCGATCTGGCCCACGGCTCGTGGCTGTCGTCGTGGCGGCCTTGCCGCCATCCTCTCAGCTCGAGGAGGGCACAGATCTCCCGTCCGGGGCGCCGTTGAACGGCGACACGGTGAGGCGCACGCGCAGGGTGCTCTCGAAGAGATCCATCGCTGTGTGTCTCGTCCTCACTGGGTGGTTGAAGTGGCCGGACGGCATGGCGAACGACGGGTCGTTCGTTGGCCGCCGCGGGAGTCTACGACTGGCGGTGCTTCGATGTCAAGGAATCCGGCACCCGGCAAATGACGTAGGCCGCGTACGTCGTCCCGCCGGCGGCACCGGGCCATCGGACGAGCGCACTTCGGGCTGAACGGCACGTGTGGGGGTGGTATGCGCCGGTGAGACAATGAACGCATCCACTCACCGAGCGAGGGCTTGAAGCACCATGCACCTCAACCGTGGCCTCCTGTTCTGGGGGCTCGCCCTCGTCACCGCCGGCGCGACGGCGCTGGCGGTGCAGCAGGGCTACATCGACCGCGGCGTGGTCGCCGACGCGTGGCGGCTGTGGCCGGTCATCCTCATCGCCATCGGCCTGTCGATCATCCTTGCCCGCACGCCGTTCGCCGTGCTGGGCACGGTCCTGGCGGCGCTGATCCTGGGCGTCGGGGCCGGGGCGATCTTCACGGTCGGGCCCAGCGTGGCCTGCACCGGCAACGTGCCGTCCGACCTCACCACTCAGAGCGGCAGCTTCAGCGGCGACACCGCCGGCGTGAACCTGGACTTCAACTGCGGCGAGCTGAACGTGGCCATGGCCGCCGGCGGCGGCTGGACCGCAGGCACCGCGACCACCGGCGACCGGGAGGTGGTTGTGGAGTCCGACAGCGACATCCTGGACGTCAGCGCCACCAACGAGGAGGGCTGGAACTGGGACGCCGGAAAGCAACGCTGGGACATCGGCCTGGGGAGTGACCTCGCCTACGACCTGCAGGTCAACGCCAACGCCGCCGACGTCGACCTGGAACTCGCCGGAGGCAACTTCGACCGGCTCGGGATCGACCCGAACGCGGCGTCGCTCTTCATCGACCTGTCCGGGACGACGGTGCGCGACTTCGACATGTCGATGAACGCGGGCTCAGCCGAGATCCAGACGGACGCCTCGACCGCGCTCACCGGCTCGTTCACCATGAACGCGGGCAGCTTCGAGCTGTGCGTGCCGGACGGCGCCGCGATCCGCATCGACGTGGCGGACGCCAACTTCACCTTCTCACACAACCTTGACGACAGTGGGCTGACGCGGTCCGGCGACACCTGGACCAGCGACGCCTTCGACGGCGCGGACACGTTTATCGATCTGCGCCTGGAGGGCAACGCCGCCAGCTTCACCTTCAACCCCGATGGAGGATGCTCATGAACCGGAGGCTCTACCGTTCCCGCACCGATTCCGTCCTGGGCGGGGTGGCGGGGGGCGTGGCCGAGTACCTGGACGTCGATCCGTCCATCGTCCGCATCGTGTGGGCTGTGCTGGCCATCGTCACCGGCGGCATCTTCTTCGTGCTCTACATCGTGATGTGGATCGTGGTGCCGGAGGGGGTCCAGGGACCCCGGATGCCATACCAGCCCGGACCCGGCGCGATGCCCGGCTGGACGCCGCCCGAGGGGCAGGTCGCGGCCGTGCCGCCGACCGAGGGAGGCGACGCTCCCACCGGGACCGATGCCGCCGCTCCCGCGCCGGCCGCCGGGGAGCAGCCCGCCGGATGGGCCGCCTATTCCGCCCCGGAGGGCGGCTACGGGGCGGCGCACGCCCGAAGGCGCGGGTCCAACGGGGCCATGATCTTCGGCCTGGTGCTGGTGCTCCTGGGCGTCTGGTTCCTGGTCGACCAGCTCGTGCCGGGCATCGACTCGGATCTGCTGTGGCCGATCGCCCTCGTCATCCTTGGGGGTGCCCTGCTACTCGTCTCGATGCGTCGCCGGGACGCCTAGAGCGTTCCGTTCATCCAGCAGGTGGTGATATCGATCAAGATGCGGCCGGCCGGCTCCCGGTGACGGGCCGGCTCTGCCCGGTTCTCACCACCTGCTGACGAGATCTCGAAGATTTCGCGGGTTCTGACCGGTATCACCACCGGCTGGGCAACTCCCCCTGATCCGCCGACCGCGCGACGGTGGTCTCCGGCGCGAATCGGGTCCTGGAGCGATCAGCCCAGGCTGGGATCGTCCAGCCGTTCCTGGGATGGAGCCGGCGGACGCGTGGCGCGACCGCCCCATCGGTCCCTGCCGAAGAGGGCGAACGCCGCGGCAGCCAGGGCCACCACGGTCCCGAGCGCGAGCTTGACCGCGTCGGCGCTGAGCAGCTGGCCGCGGTCGCCCTGCGGCGGATCGGGGAACTGGAAGCCGTAGTTCCAGGGCGGCAGCGCGCGGGCCATGTTGATGTACCAGTCGGGCATGGCCAACGCCGCTCCCAGCGGGAAGACCAGCACGCCGGCGATGGCCGCCACCACCAGGAACGCGACCGAGAGCGGCCGCCAGCTCCAGCTGCGCAGCCCTTCGTCCACGACATAGGCCACCGCCACCATCGCGAACAGGACCGCGGTGAAGTAGTGGTAGTGGAAGGTGGCCCGCTCGATCCGGGTCCAGGGCAGGAACTGGAAGGCGAAGGCCACCACCAGCAGGACCAGCGCTGGGGAGCGCCGCCGCCAGGCCTGCAGCCCGCACCACGCGATGGCCGGTACCCCCGCCCAGAACAGGATCGGGTTGCCGCCGTTGTAGACGACCCCGATGGTCCGGCCGTCGAAGTCGTGGCCGTAGAACCAGACCGGCTTCAGGTCCAGCGGCCAGCTCCACCACGGCGAGCTGGCGGCGTGCCCGGCCTGCAGCCCGAAGTGGTAGCCGAACATCTGGGCGTGCAGCTCGTCCAGTGACCAGCCATAGCCCGGTCCGGCGTCGGGTCCGGCGATCGGGTGCCCAAGCTGCAAATAGGGCACGTACGTCAGGAAGTAAACCGCCAGTGGGATGACCGCCAGGGACGCGCCGATCCACGGCCAGGCGAAGCCGGCCATCTCCCCGGGCAGGTGCCAGCGCCGGTCGCTCTCCGGTCGGGCCAGGGAGAGCGCGGCGCGCGCGAGCAGCAGCACGGCGGCGATGCCCAGCATCAGCAGCGCCGGCCAGCCGACCTGCGCGCCTCGGGCGAGCACGCTGAACGCCAGCTCCACGGTGTTGTCCGGCGTCCCGCCACCCTCCACCTGGTTGAAGACGAGGGCGAAGGCAAGCCCCACGCCCGAAAGGACCAGGGCGGTGGGCGCGATTGCCAGCAGGTCGCTGGAGGAGAGGCGCACCGGCCGCACCCAGACGAGGAGCAGGGCCAGCGCAAGCGCCGCCAGGCAGATCACCAGGAACGGCCATGGCGCCCCGATGCCGGCCACCACCGCCAGGAACGCGACGGCGGCAACCAGCACGAAGCGGCCCAGGTGCGAGCGTGAAAGGGCCAGGACCCACAGCCCGGACAGGGCGTAGATTCCGACCCACTTGGTGCCGGCCGCCAGACCGATGAGGACGCCGGCCAGCGGGATGGCCCACCAGGCGCTGCGCGCCCATCGGCCCGACCAGGCCAGCCAGAAGACCAGGTAGGCCGCGGCGATGAAGGTGGCCACGAAGATGTCGTTCATGCTGATGCGGCTCATCACGTAGCTCATCCCATCGAGCGCCACGAAGGCCGCGGCCAGCACCGCGATCCGGCGGCGGCTGAACATGGTGGCCGCCAGCAGGTAGATGATCCCGACCAGGATCGAGCCGAAGGCGATCCCCGACAGCCGCCAGGCGAAGGCGTTGCTGCCCGCGTCGACCTGCACCAGCTGCGCCGGGGAGCCGCCTCCCGGCGCCGTGGCCACCAGGAGGCGCGCGTGGTCGTCGCCCTGGCTGTGATCCGAGTAGTCGAGCGCCAGCGCCAGCGGCTCCCCGGGGAGCGGCGTGGTGTCGAAGGCCGCGAAGCCTGCCGACTGCCTGCCCCCGTTGCCGATGGGCTGGACCGTCCAGGCGGCCGGCTCCCCGCTCGAGGAGTCGATGCCGGCCACGTAGATGATGTTCGCCACCAGCTGCCAGCCGATGAGCCGTGGCGAGCCGGGCAGCGGGGCGGTATCGATCAGCTCCGCGACGTTGTCGAAGACGGTGATGCCCCCG
>DASUSP010000135.1:0-7715 GCA_036375035.1 Candidatus Limnocylindria bacterium | reverse complement strand
GGGCGACTGACCATCGGCAGCATCGGGCTGCTGATGGTGCCGATCGCGGCCGTGCTCCTGTGGCTGGTCCTGTGGCTGGAGCTTCGTGCGAACCGGACGGGCGAGAGTGGCCTGGGCCTGGAGCTGACCATGATCGGCATCACCTTCGCCGCATCCGCGGGACTGCTCTCGCTCGCGGGTGTCGGCGGATGGGGCCCCGGCACCGGGCTGACCCTGCTGGTGGTGGCGGTGCCTGCCCTGCGGGCCGCGGAAGGTCGTTCCAGGTTCGGGATCCAGGCCGTGGGGCAGGCCCTGCTCCACTTGCTGGCGGTGGCACAGGTAGCGACGGTGGTGATGCTGTTGGACATTCCGGCCATCGTCGCGGCGGCTTTGATCGCGCTGGCCTTCCATGCCTGGAGCGGAGCCGCGGAGTCGCTGGAGGCCGGCACGTCGGCCCGAGCGGTGCTGGTCGAGTTCGGGGCGCTGGCCGTCCTGGGCGTGGTGGTGGCACTCCTCCTGCAGGGATCGTGACCCGCCGCAGGACCTCTCGTTGACACCCCCTGCAGGCGGTGCTACAACAAGGCGCTTTCGGCGGGCCTCGGTCCGACCGAGGGCGTTCCTGACCTTGAAATCCACCTCAATTCCGCTCCGGCGGGGAGACGCAGCGCACGAATGACGCTCGGTGATACCGACACCAACATCCGGCAGCGCCGGCAGCTGGCCGAGGCTGCTATCGCCCATGCCACCCGCGGCGAGTGGGAGCTGGCGGTCGAGGCCAACCGCCAGCTCCTGGAGTCCGGGCCCGATACCGACGCGTACAACCGCCTCGGCAAGGCGCTGGCAGAGCTCGGCCGCAACGAGGAGGCGCTGGAGGCGTACCAGGACGCCCTGTCACGCGACGCCACCAACCGCATCGCCGAGCGGAACGTGGCTCGGCTCCAGGTGCTCGTGGCGGCCGCCGCCCAGGCGCGGGGCAACGGCAAGGCCGGGAAGGCGTCCGCCTCCAGCTTCATCGAGGAGATGGGCAAGACCGGCCACGCCAGGCTCATCAACGTCGCCCCCGCCCGGCAGCTGGCCCCCCTGTCGCCCGGCGACGCCTGCCAGCTCCAGCTGGACGGCGAGCAGCTGATCGCCTACGTGGGGGACCTGCAGCTCGGCCAGGTCGAACCGCGCGTCGGCACGCGCCTCGCCAAGCTGATGAAGGGCGGCAACCGCTACGAGGCGGCCATCACCGTCCTGGACCGCGAGGAGGTGCGCATCCTGATCCGCGAGGTCTACGCGCACCCCGACAACTTCGACAAGGTCTCCTTCCCGGGCAGCGCGGCGGCGCGTCCGGGTGGCGTCAGACCCGACATTCGGGGCAGCGCGCTCCGCTACGATGACGACGAGGAGAGCGAGGAGCTCGACGAGGAGCAGGAGGAGGTCGAGGAGCTCGACACCAGCCTGCCGGAATTCTCGGCCGAGCCCGAGCTCGAAGAGGAGCTGATCGAGGAAGCGTAGGAGGCCCGATGGGCGACTCCGGTCCGAGGCGACTCGACCATGTCGTCCTTCCGCGTCGCCTCCCCGGCCTGGCGCTCCTTGAGCGCTACTTCCCGTCTCCCGCCGACAATCAGCTCGACGCCGAGCTGACCGCGTTCGCGCGCCCGGGCGACACCGTCCTCGACCCGTGGGCCGGTATCGGCTGGACCGCGCGGCGCGCCATCGCCCACGGCATGCGCGCAGTGGCGGCCGACCCGAGCCCGTTCGGCCAGCTGGCGGCCCAGGCGTTCCTGCTCGCCCCCGATCCGGGAGCGATCGACGCCGCTTTCGCGCAGCTCGCGGCCTCGCGCCGCGTCGACGTGCCCCTCAAGCAGCACATCGAGGAGCTGTACGCCACTCACTGCGCCACGTGCCGCCGGCCGGTGGTTGGTGAGCAGTTCATCTGGCCCCGGGATGCAGAGGCGCCCGCGCGCAAGACGTACCGCTGCGGCGGCTGCGACCTGTCGGTGGGCGGCGGGGAGGACCGCGTGGCGCCCGTCGA
Source organism: Candidatus Limnocylindria bacterium (assembly GCA_036375035.1). Classification (GTDB taxonomy): domain Bacteria; phylum Chloroflexota; class Limnocylindria; order QHBO01; family QHBO01; genus JAPSGM01. The sequence goes on along the minus strand of DASUSP010000135.1, from coordinate 5,716 downwards.
CGAGGCCGACCTGGCCAAGCTCGGCATCGAGCGGGCGCCGGCGGCGGATGCGGAGCACGACGTCCCGCCGGATCCCGAGCCGGAGGAGGAGCTGCCTCCGGCCCCGGTGGGTCTCACCGGGACCCTGCCCGATGACCCGGAGCTGCCGCTGGGCGAGGGCGGGGAGCCGCCGCCACCACCACCGGTGCCGGCCGACCCGCCGACACCGTCGCGGACCTCACCGGACGCTGGCCCGCGCTACGCGTCCACCGTGCACCCCGACCCGGCGCCCCCAGGCACGGCCGTGGACGTGCGTCGGGGCCCGCATTACCAGCAGCTGCGCGACCGGTTCCCGGTGCTGGATGGGCGGACCGAGCTGGTCGAGGAGATCCTGGAGCTGTACACGCCGCGAAACGTGTATGCGCTGCAGACCATCGCCAACAAGATCGACGCAGAGATCCGCGACCCGGCGATGGCCGCCATCTTCCGCGTGGCGCTGGCGGCGTGCCTGCTGCCGGCGAGCCGCCTGAACGGGTACCCCGGCCGAGTGGCGTCGCTGCGCATCAGCGGGGGACGGGTCCGACAGCCGGCCTCGCGGTTCCAGCGCGAGGTGAACGTCTGGCGCCTCTTCGAGTCGGCAATCCACGACGTGCGGGTCGCGGTGGCCGCGCTGGGACGCGAGCGCCGGCCAGCGCGCTTCGCGGCCGGCCTCGAGGAGCTGGGCGGCGTGGGAGCCGCCAACGTGCTGTGGATCCGCTGCCGGCCGGCGGTGGTCGGGCAGTACCTGCCGGCCGACGGCGTCGACCTGGTGCTGGGATCTGTCTCGGACCCGGCCACGGCGGACGAGCTGAGCTTCGAGTACCTGGCCACCGCCTGGCTGCTGGGCCGGGAAGCGGCCGAGACCCTGCGCCTGGAGCCGCTCTTCGGCGCCGGCCCGGCGCGCAGCGACGGTGCCGAGGCGACAGCCCTGCGCCACGCCGTGGTCTCTGCGGCCGGCGCGCTGAAGCCCGACGGCTGGTTCAACGTCATCATCGAGGGCGACGATCCCGACCGCGTGCTGGCGGTTGCCATTGCCGGGGCGGCGGCCGGACTGCGGCTGGTGCACGTCATCCACCGCGAGTCGCGCCGAAGCGGCGCCGGCGTGACGGTCCACATGCGCAAGCCCTCGGCCGAGGACCGGCTGCGGGAGGCGATGCAGCCTCAGCCCCTGCGGCTGGGTGCCGAGGATGGCCACCTGACCTACCCGGAGCTTGCCCAGGCCATCGATGGGGCCGCAGGGGAGCTGCTGCGAACCCGCGGCGAGCCGGCGGGCCTGATGCGCATTGCCGCGGCGGTGCTGCTGCAGCTGGAGCGCTCCGGCCTCCTGCGCCGGCTGGCGCAGGCCCGGCCCAACGGCGGCGACCACGGGGACGAGACGCCCGACGCCGACCGCCTCGACCCGCGCATGGAGCGCAGCCCGGCCGCCCTGCTCAGCACGCTGCTCCGCGAGGAGCTGGGGCGCGAGGATCACCCCAGCCTGGTGCAGCTCGGCGACCCGGAGCGACCGATGTGGTGGCTTCGACGGCCGGAACTCGCCGATGCGCCACTGGCGGACCGCGTCGAGTGGTCGACCTTCTCGATCCTCAGCACTGCCGGCCGCCTGGACGAGGCCGGCTTCCTCGAGCGCATCTACGCCCTCTTCCCGGGACTTGAGGCGCCCGACGAAGAGCTGGTGCGAGCCTGCCTGGCGGCCTACGCGATCCCGGGCGAGGGTGGCAGGCTGACGACGACGGACGAGCTGGCCGCCAGGCTGGAGGAGCACGCGCGGATGGTCGGCCTGCTGGTCGACTACGCACACCGGCTCGGCCTTCGGGCCTGGGTGAGCCGCCGAGAGCACGATCGGCCCTATGCGGGCGCGACGCTACTGGATCGGCTCCACGAGGACGAGCGTCGCGCGTACCTGCCACTCATCGTGCGGGCGCCGGCGGAAGTGCTGGGCGCGGTGGATGCCATCTGGTACCGCCGCGGCAAGCTGGCCTTCCTGTTCGAGGTCGAGTGGACGGCGATGATGGGAGAGGCTGTCCTGCGACGCGGATGCCAGATCGAGCCGACCGACCAGCAGGCCCGCTTCCTGGTCTTCCCGGCCGAGCGGACCGACCTGGTGCGCCTGAAGCTGGAGCGCTCGCCATGGCTGCGCAGCGAGATCGAGCGGCAGAACTGGCACTTCCTCAAATGGCAGCACCTGGAGGCACTGGTCGACCGCGAGGGCGCGGGGCTGGAGCGGCTGGAGCCGGTCCTGGGGCTCGCGCCGCTCATCGAGCGCGGAGGCCAGCAGCTCACCATGTTCGGCGAGTGAACCCGCTCGGTTTGGTCGCCGGGTGAGCAGACACTCGGCGGCACCTTGACCGGAGCGCTATCCTCAGCCCGGGAGTGCCGTGGTTCCCCCCTGCGGCACTCCCACTCTGTGCCTCAGCCGGCCCGTCGGCGTGTCTGCCGGCGCCCGACGGCTCGTCTCACCACCGTCATCACCTCGTCGACATAGGGTTGTCCCTCGCCGCTCTCGATGGCGTGGGTCAGGCAGCCCGCGATATGGTCCTCGAGTACGAGCATCGCCACCTGGTCGGCCGCGGCGGTCATGGCCTCGACCTGCTGCAGGACGTCCAAACAGTAGGCCTCGTTCTCGATGAGGCGCTGGATGCCGCGGGCCTGCCCCTCGATCCGGCGCAATCGGTGCAGCAGCACCCTGCGGTCCTTGCTGTAGGCGTGGCGGAAGTGCTCGGGAGGGAAAGAAGGGTGGGCGGCGGCCTCATCGGTCATACTACCCCTGAGTATGCGGAGGCAGGCGATCCGCGTCAACGACGCTACGATGTCTCGATGTCCATGGAGCCCGAACGACACGATCTGATCACGCCCCTGGAACGGGTGCTGGTGATCTTCAGCCACCCGGACGACGCGGAGTTTGGCGCGGCCCCGACCATCGCGGCCCTCGCCGCGGCCGGAGCACGGGTCGACTACGTGGTGACCACCGATGGCGGCAAGGGGACCGATGATCCGTCGGTCTCGCCGGAGGCGCTGGCCGCCACCCGGGCCGCCGAGCAGCGGGCCGCGGCCGATGTGCTGGGCGTGTCCGAGATCGTGCACCTGGGCTATCCGGACGGCTACCTGGAGCCCAGCCTGGAGCTGCGCCGCGACGTCACGCGCCAGATCCGCCACTTCCGTCCCGACCTGGTGATCGCGCAGAACCCGCAGCGTCGCATGGACGGCAATCCGTACATCAGCCATCCCGATCACCTGGCCACCGGCGAGGCCACGCTGGCCGCCGTCTATCCCGCCGCCCGCGACCGCCATAACTTCCCGGAGCTGCTCGACGAAGGGCTGGAGCCGTGGAAGGTGCGCCAGGTGCTGGTCTCCGGGGTCGAGCGCCCGAACCTGTGGGTCGACGTCAGCCGGACCTTCGACACCGGGCTGGCCGCGCTGCGCTGCCATGCCAGCCAGCTGCCGGATCTGGAGGCCGTGGAGCGACGCATGCGCGAGCGCGTGGCCGAGGCCGGCGCGCCGGTCGGGCTGCCCATGGCCCAGTCCTTCCTCTCGATACTGCTGACGTGATGCGCGGCGGCGGAGGGCGTGGGCACTGGGGCGGGTCGGAGCCGGACCTGTCCGCCCGGCCGGGACATGCCCCGCGCACCTTCCGGCAGATCGTCGGGTTCTTCCGGCCGTACCGAGGGCGGCTGGCCGTCATCAGCGTCCTGATCCTGGTCACGGTCAGCGTCGGCGTCGTCAACCCCATCCTGCTCAAGCTGATCATCGACAACCTGCTGGGCCCGCAGGACCTGGGGCTCCTGTACCTGCAGGCCGGGCTGATGATCGTGCTGCCCATCGTCTCCTCGGGCATCGGCGTGTGGCAGTCCTACCTCTCCAACGTGGTCGGGCAGCGGGTCATGGACGACCTGCGGCTGGCGCTCTACAGCCACCTCCAGTGGATGCCCCTGCGCTTCTTCACCGAGACGCGCACCGGTGAGATCCAGAGCCGCATCGGCAACGACGTCAACGGCGTCCAGTCTGTGGTGACCGATACCGCCGCGTCACTGCTCGCCAACTTCGCCACGGTGGCGACCACCGTGATCGCCATGCTCGTCCTGGACTGGCGGCTCACGATCCTCTCGCTGGGAATGCTGCCGATCTTCGCCTACATCACCTACCGCGTCGGCAAGGTGCGTCGCGTGGTGAGCGGCATGACCCAGCGATCGCTGGCCGAGGTGAGCGCCATCACCGAGGAGTCACTCAGCGTGTCCGGCATCCTGCTGTCGAAGACGTTCGGCCAGCAGCGCGCGTCCATCGAGCGCTTCCGGAAGGAGTCGCGTCGCCTGGGCGACCTGCAGATCCGCCAGCAGATGATCGGGCGTTGGTTCTTCGCCATGATCGGGACCTTCTTCAGCATCGCCCCGGCGTTCGTGTACCTGCTGGCCGGGTCGCTGATCATCGGCGGCGACACCGGCGTCAGCATCGGCACCATCGTGGCCTTCACCACGCTGCAGAGCCGGCTCTTCTTCCCGCTGGGACAGCTGCTGAACGTGCAGGTCGAGATCCAGGGGGCGCTGGCGCTGTTCGACCGCATCTTCGAGTACCTGGAGATGCCGCACGAGATCACCGACGCGCCCGATGCGCAGAGCCTGGACCCCGCCGCAAGCCATGGGCAGGTGCGGCTGCGGGAGGTCTCGTTCCAGTACCCGCGCAGCCCCGAGGCCACCGCCGCGCAGGCCGAGGCCGAGCTGGCCGAGGCGACGGGCCGGGCCATGCACCTACCCATCCAGCCCTTCGCACTGCACGAGATCGATTTCACCGCCCGCCCCGGTGAGCTGGTGGCGCTGGTGGGGCCGTCGGGTTCTGGCAAGACCACGACCACCTACCTGATCCCGCGCCTCTACGACGTGGACCGCGGGGCGGTGGAGATCGACGGGCACGACATCCGCGGCATCAGCCTGGAATCGCTGGGCCGGGTGATCGGCGTGGTGACCCAGGAGACCTACCTGTTCCACTCCTCGGTGCTCGACAACCTGCGCTACGCGAAGCCCGAGGCGACGATGGAGGAGATCGAGGTCGCGGCTCGAGCGGCCGCCATCCACGACCGGGTGATGGAGCTGCCGCAGGGCTACGACACCGTCGTCGGCGAGCGGGGCTACAAGCTCTCCGGCGGCGAGAAGCAGCGCATCGCCATCGCCCGCGTGCTGCTCAAGGACCCGCGCATCCTGATCCTGGACGAGGCGACCAGCGCCCTGGACACCGTGAGCGAGCGCCTCATCCAGGCGGCCCTCACGCGGCTGATGGAGGGTCGCACCACGATCGCCATTGCGCACCGCCTGTCCACCATCCTGCGGGCCGACCAGATCCTGGTCTTCGACCGCGGCCACATCGTGGAGCGCGGCACCCACGCGGAGCTGGTGGCGCACGAGGGGCTGTACGCCCGCCTCTACGCCGAGCAGTTCGCGGCGGAGCAGCCTGTCTGACGCCGGGCGATGCGGGCCTCCGCATTTCGGTCCCATCGCCGTCCGGTACGGGTCGTGCCAGACTCTTCCGCATGACCGATCCCGAAGTGCCGCGCCACACCAATCGGCTGGCTGGCCAGACCAGCCCGTACCTGCTGCAGCACGCCCACAACCCGGTGGACTGGTATCCGTGGGGGCCCGAGGCGCTGCAACGCGCGCGAGACGAGGACCGGCCCATCTTCCTGTCGATCGGCTACTCCGCGTGCCACTGGTGC
>DASUSP010000134.1:0-13379 GCA_036375035.1 Candidatus Limnocylindria bacterium | reverse complement strand
GCTGGCCTTTCCCTCCGGCCGCACCGCGGACGAGGTGGTGGTCACCAACGCGGCCGCGCTGGCCTGGGTCATCAACCTGGGGTGCGTGGATCTGAACCCGCATCCCGTCCGGGCGGACGACCTGGCGCATCCGGACGAACTGCGCGTCGACCTGGACCCCGGACCCGGCGTGCCGTGGGCCGACGTGCGCCGTGTGGCATTGGCCGTGCGCGACGTCCTGGCCGACCACGGCCTGGTCGGCTGGCCGAAGACCTCCGGCTCGCGCGGCATCCACGTCTACGCGCGCATCGAGCGCCGGTGGGGCTTCACCGAGGTCCGCCGCGCCGCACTGGCCCTGGCACGCGAGGTGGAGCGCCGCGCCCCGGAGATCTCCACCAGCAAGTGGTGGAAGGAGGAGCGCCACGGCGTCTTCATCGACTACAACCAGAACGCCAAGGACCGGACCGTGGCCTCCGCCTACTCGGTGCGGCCGGTCCCGAACGCGCAGGTCTCGGCGCCACTCACCTGGGACGAGGTGCCGGACGCGGAGCTTGGCGACTTCACCATGGCGACCATGAAGGACCGATACGCCCGTCTCGGCGACGTCGGCGCCGGCATCGACTCGGCCGTTGGCTCGCTGGATGGTCTGCTTCAGCTGGCGGATCGCGACGAGGCGTCCGGACTGGGCGACGCGCCGTGGCCGCCGCATTACGCCAAGGGCGACCGGGAGCCGCCGCGCGTCCAGCCGTCGCGTGCCCGCCGCGTCGACCCGCGGCCGCCCATCGACCCCACCGCCCCTCGCGGCCGCGCCGGCTCGGTGGCGCCCGCCACCGCGAGCGGTTCCTACCGGCGCTCCGACGGATCCGTCTCCCCCACCGGCCGACGACGATCGCGCCATCCGCTGCTGGTGGTGGCCCAGGCCAAGGCGAAGGCCGATGCGCTCGCCGGGCTGGACCGATGGCGCGCCCGCCACCCCGCAGCCTCCACGCACCTCGCCGAGGACGACGTCCTGGTGGACGGCATGCGCGGCCGCTCGTCGCTGTGGTACCGGGTCCGCGTCAACCTCCGGCACGTGCCGGAGGCCGACCGGCCCCAGCAGGAGATACCGGACCCCGACTACGACCCCGCCGAGGAGTGGCGCGGGGCGGAGGGCGGCTGAGCCGTGCTGTTCTTCATCTACTGCCGCGACCGTCCCGGGACGCAGGACCTGCGCCCGCGGCTGGCGGAGGCGCATTGGGCGTACATGGATCCGTACGAGGCCCAGATGGTGGCACGCGGGCCGACCCTATCGGCCGACGGCGAAGCGATGACCGGCAGCCTGCACATCATCGGCCTGCCGGACCTGGCGACCGCCCGCCGCTACGTGGTCGAGGAGCCGTTCCACGGCGCGGGCGTGTACGAGGCCGTCGACCTGCTCGTCTGGGACGACGCCCTGGGCCGGACGATGTGGGACTTCCGCTCTGCGGCGACGGACCCCATCCGGTTCCTGGTGATCAGCCATGCCAACGGCGACGAGCCGGAGCCAAGCCTGCTGGACCGCCTGCGGGCGGAGTGGCGCGCCGCACCGGAGCTGATCGCGGCCGGCTTCCTGCGTTCGCCGGACGATGGGCGATGGGCGGGATTCGCGATGCTGGCCGAGGTGCCTGACGAGAGCGCGGCCCGTCGCCTGGTCGAGGCCTCGGCCGCGGGCCTGCACGGTCCGGCGAGCGAGGTGGAGGTCCACCGCTGGCGGTTCGGCGGCCGCCCCGCCGCGCGCTAGTCGCTCGCGAGCCGCTTCTCGAGGCGGGCCCTGGCGGCGGGCCACTCGTCGGCAAGGATCGAGTAGTAGACGGTGTCGCGCAGGTGGCCATCGGGCAGGCGCAGGTGGTGACGCAGCACGCCCTCGCGCACGCCGCCGATCCGCTCGATGGCCCGCTGCGAGCGCTCGTTGCGGGCATCGGTCTTGAGCGCGACGCGCGTGGCGCCCAGCGTCTCGAAGGCGTAGGTCAGCTGCAGGAGCTTGGCCTCGGTGTTGGCGGCTGTCCGCTGCTGCGACGGCGCGATCCAGGTCCAGCCGATCTCCAGTCGCCCATCGGCAGGTGAGATGTCGCCAAACCTGCTCGAGCCGATGGCGCGGCCGGTCGAGGTCAGCACCGTCGCCCAGGTCACAAAGTCGGGCCGCAGCGCGTCGGCCAGGTAGCCCGGCCACGCTTCCGAGCCGATCGAGAGGTCCGTTCCCATGTAGCGGAACGTGACCGGGTCCTCGGCAGCTGCGGCCAGCAGGTGATCGCGGTGCCGCTCCCCGATCGGCTCCAGCCGGACATGCGGGCCGGTCAGCGTGACCCGCTCAGGCGCGCGCACCCTCTCCCTCGCGCGCCGCGACGGCCGCCTCCACCCAGCCGGGGATCTCCCGCCGGAGTGTGGCCAGCGGCAGCGAGCCGTGGCCCAGCACCTCGTCGTGGAAGGCGCGAAGGTCGAAGCGGTCGCCCATCTTCTCCGACACCTCGCGCCGCGCCCGCTCGATCTCGCGCTGGCCGATCTTGTAGGCCAGCGCCTGGGCGGGCCAGATCGTGTATCGGTCCACCTCGATCTCGGCGTCAACCATGGGCAGGGTGCCGCGCTCGTGCATGAACGCGATCGCCCGCTCGCGCGACCAGCCCATGGCGTGCAGCCCGCTGTCCACCACCAGCCGCGCCGCCCGGAAGGCCTGCGCGTCCAACATGCCCAGCCGCTCCGCCTCCGACTCATAGAGGCCCATCTCGTCGGAGAGCCGCTCGCAGTAGAGGCCCCAGCCCTCGACGTAGGCCACGCCCGCCATCCGGGCGCCCAGGATCCGGAAGCGGGGCAGTCCGGTGAGCTCCATCTCGATCCCGATCTGGAAGTGGTGTCCCGGCGTCGCCTCGTGGAAGGTGATGGCCGCGATCTTGTGCAGCTGCCGCTGCTCGGGCTGGTAGGTGTTGATGTAGTACTGGCCCTGCCGCGATCCATCGAGCGAGGGCTGCATGTAGAAGGCCGGCGGCGTCTCGCGCTCGCGGTACTCCTCCACCGGCTTGACCACGCAGTTGGCCGATGGCAGCCGGCCGAAGTAGTCCGGCGCTGCTGCGAAGGCGCGCTCGGTCTGCTCCTCGGCCAGGCGGACGAGGGCGTCGCGCGAGTCGGCGTGGTTGTCCGGGTCGGCGGCAAGCGCCGCCTTGTACGCGTGGCGATCCGGGTGGCCCTGCCCGCGCGCGATCTCGTCCATCTCCGCCTCGATACGCGCCAGGTCCTCCAGGCCGAAGGCGTGCACCTCCTCCGCGGTGGTGGCCACGGTCGTCTGCATCCGGATGCAGAGCCGATAGGCCGCGTCGCCGTGCGGCGTGCCGGAAAGCCCTGGCTCGGGGCGCGCCACCGGCTCGTACTCGTGGGCCAGGAAGTCCCGCACCTTCTGCAGGGCTGGGTACACGTGCTCGGCAACGGCGGCGCGAACGCGCTCGCGCGCTTCGTCGGTTACGTGTGCGAGGGTGACCGCCGGGAACTGCTCGGGCGGCAGCACCAGCATCCGCTCGATCTGCTCGATCTGCTTGCGCACCGGCGCAACGGACTCCACTCGCCGATCGGCGATGCCCTCGCGCAGCGTGTCCAGGTACTGCTCGGCGGCCACCGGGAAGGCGCGCATCCGGGTGAGGAGGCGCTCCAGCCCCTCGGGGCTCTCCGCCTGCTGGTACTGCGCCACCATCACCGGCAGCGTGGCCAGCCCCGAGATGTGGTTGATGGCCAGCTGGTACAGCTTCGCGTCCAGCGCCTCCAGGCCGTTGCGTGCCACCAGGATCAGCATGTCGCGGGTGATGACCTGCTCAGGCTCCAGCGCCGATGCGTCGATGGCCTCGGCCTCGGACAGCACCTCGCGGAAGGCGGCCGCGTCCGCGGCCCGGCCGTCCGACCCGAGATCCGGCAGGCGGTCGTCCCAGCGGTCGTCGCCCAAAATCGTGGCGAAGACCGGGTTGCGTTCGAGCACGCCCTCGAAGAAGCGGTCGGCGAGCTCGTTGACGGCGGCGTTGGGATCGCGGGACCTGGAGGCTGGATTGGCGGAAGCGGTCACTAGGACTCCTTTGATGTCGAACTATCGGAGGTGGAGTCTAGCGGCGGAATCGTGGGACCGCACCTGCCCTGACCTGCGACATGCGCATGGAAGCAGCGGGTACGTGCTTCAGACAGCCCGATGCATTGCTCCTAGCCGAAGAGGTCGGCCAGCAGCGCGGCCGGCGTTTCCTCCAGCTGGTCGTAGCGGCACTCGGCCGGCGGCTTGTCCGGGCGCCAGCGACGGAAGGTGGCGGCGTGCCGGAACCGGTCGCCCTGCAGGTGGTCGAAGGCCACCTCGCACACCAGCTCCGGCCGCAACGGCTCCCACGAGAGGTCCTTGCCGCGGTTCCAGCGCGACGTCGCGCCCGGCAGCCGGCGCCCCTCCTCGACCGCCTGCCACTCTGCCCACTCGCGCCAGGGATGGCCCTCAACCGCGTCACGGCGGTACGGCTCCAGGAAGCCCGCCAGCTCGCGCCGCCGGTCCATGCTGAACGAGGAGGTCACGCCCACGTGCTGCAACTGCCCGGCGTCGTTCCACAGGCCCAGCAGCAGCGAGCCGACCATGGTGCCCGGGCCGTTCTTGTGCCAGCGGAAACCAGCCACCACGCAATCGGCGGTGCGCAGGTGCTTGACCTTGGCCATCTCGCGTTTGCCCGGCACGTAGCGCTGCTCCGCCCGCTTGGCGATCACCCCGTCCAGCCCGGCGCCCTCGAACTCGTGGAACCATCGCCGGGCCAGCTCCGGGTCGGCGGTTGCCGGCGTGAGCAGGACCGATGGCGCCGCCGCCTCCCCGACCAGCGCCTCCAGCCGCGCGCGCCGCTCGTCGAGCGGCGCCTCGCGGAGGTCCCCGGCCTCATCGGCCAGGCAGTCGAAGGCCACGAAGGAGGCCGGGGTCTGCTCGGCCAGCATCGCCACCCGCGAGGCGGCGGGATGGATGCGCAGCAGCAGCGCGTCGAAGTCCAGGGCGCCGTCCCGCGCGATCACCACCTCGCCGTCGAGCACGAACCTCGCATCGGTCCCACCAACGGCGCCCAGCGGCTCCTCCAGCTCGGGGAAGTATCGGTTCAGCGGCTTCAGGTCCCGGGATTGCAGGTAGAGCTCCGGCCCGTCGCGGAAGGCGAGGGCCCGGAATCCGTCCCACTTCGGCTCGTAGCGCCACCCGTCGCCGACGGGCAGCTCGGGCGTGGGTTTGGCAAGCATCGGTTCGATTGGAGGAGGAATCGGGAAGGCCATCGGTCCCGATCATACGCGGAGCCATCGGCCATACTCGCAGCGGCCATGAGCATCACCATCCAGTTCCTCGGTGCGGTGGGCACCGTCACCGGCTCGCAGTTCCTGGTCAGCGCGGGCGACCGGCGCGTGCTGGTCGACTGCGGCATGTTCCAAGGCTCGCCGGAGGAGGTGAGTCGCAACCGCATCCCGTTCGCGTTCGACCCCGGCGAGCTGGATGCGGTGCTGCTGACCCACGCGCACCTGGACCACTGCGGGCGCGTCCCCGCGCTCGTGAAGGCGGGCTTCCACGGCCCGATCTTCGCCACGGCCGGCACCACCGACCTGGCCGAGATCGTCCTGCGCGACTCGGCCAAGCTGCAGGAGGAGGCCGAGGCCCGATGGCGACGGCACCACCCGGACGAGGCGGCCGCCTTCGACGCCGAGCTGGAGGACGAGGGGGCCGCGGTCGAGGCGGAGGACTACCCGGCCCACATCCGTGGCCAGGAGCCACGCGGCGCCACCCAGACGCGCGCCGCCATCTACGAGATGCGCGACGTGGAGCAGAGCGTCCGCCAGTTCCGGGACGTGAAGTACGGGGAGATGACCGAGGTCACGCCCGGCGTGCACGCCACCTTCCATGACGCGGGCCACATCCTGGGCTCGGCGATCATCGAGCTGCGCGTCAGCGACGGCCGCGAGGAGACCACGATCGTCTTCTCCGGCGACCTGGGACGCAGCGGGACGCCCATCCTCCGCGACCCGACGCGGCTGTCACACGCCGACTTCGTGGTGATGGAGGCCACCTACGGCGACCGCGACCACGCCGACCACGAGGCGGCCGTCGAGGAGCTGGTCAGGACGGTGGCCGAGACGGCCGAGGATCGCGGCGTGATGCTGGTGCCGGCCTTCGCCATCGGCCGTACGCAGGAGCTGACCTGGGTGCTCGACGACCTGGTGCGCGACGGACGGATCCCGCGCCTGCCCCTCTACCTGGACTCGCCGATGGCCTCGCGCGCCACCGACGTATACCTGCGCCACACCGAGTACTACGACCGCGAGACCGCGGAGCTGCTGGCCGGCGGCGACTCGCCGCTCGAGTATCCGGGCCAGTCGTTCACCAACTCGGTCGAGGACTCGAAGGCGATCCGCCATGCCCAGCGGCCGCTGATGGTGGTCGCCAGCTCGGGGATGCTTACCGGCGGACGGATCATGCACCACCTCAAGGACTTTCTCCCCGACCCGGCCTGCACGCTGCTCTTCATCGGCTACCAGGGGCAGGGCACGCTGGGACGCCACCTGCAGAACGGGGGCAAGACGGCGCGGATCGACGGGCAGGAGATCGAGGTGCGCTGCCGCATCCATTCAATCTCCGGCTTCTCGGCGCACGCCGACGAGGACGAGCTCACCGCCTGGCTCGGCGGTTTCGCTCGCGGCGAAGGAGGTGGCAAGGGGCGGCCGCGGACCGTGTTCGTTGTCCACGCCGACCCGGAGGCGGCCTCCGCCTTCGGGGAGCGGGTGCTGCGTGAGCTGCAGCTCGATGCCCACCTGCCGCGTTACCGGGAGACTGTCAGCCTGCGCTGAGATCGGGCTGTGCGGAACGGTGGCGGCCGCGTACCATGCACTCCGGCCACGGCGGCCGGGGCGTGCCCGATCGGCCGCTTGGTCCCGCAGTGAGTCGGAGGCTCCAACCGGGTGAGCATCGCGGACGAGAACGTCCAGCTTCGGAGCTCAGGGCGGCTGACCACCGGAATGGTGCTGACCATCGGGCTGGTCGGCGCCGCGCTCTATGCCTTCGCCAACTGGACGACGTTCTCCATTGCCATTCCCGGGACCGATGACGTCTCGCTGCGCCCGCAGTTCGCGATCGTGGTGTTCATCGGCTTCGCCTTTGGCCCGCTGGCCGGCTTCGTGGCGGGGTTCATCGGGAACGTGGTCGGGGACTGGCTGACCGGCTTCGACCTGCTGCGGGTCTGGCAGTGGAGCCTGGCAAACGGTGCGGTCGGCCTGCTGAGCGGCATCTTCGGCGCCATGCTCGTGCGGCGCACCGCCGCCGGTGTCTCGCGGGCCATCATGGCCGGCGTGGCGGGCGTCACCGCCACGGTCCTGGGCTTCCTGTTCATCTGGGTCGAGCTGTGGACCCAGGGCCTCAGCTTCGAGTTCATCCTCACCCGCGAGTATCTGCCGACCGTGGTGGTCAACTCGGTGGTGGCCGCGGTGATCACTCCGCTGGTGGTCCGCTTCTGGGAGCCGCTGCACAGCTTCTTTGGAGAGGCGTGACAGCCCGGCCGATGTGGACGGCCCGTGGACAACTCGCCGAACCGCGCCGAAAGTCGTGGACAAACCCCCTTGGCGGGCGCGCCTGGGGCCGGTAACCTTCTGGTTGTCCCGGAGGAGCCGGGCCACGATTCCCGAGATTGCATCAACGGGTCGAGGTCATGTTCCTTCGGGACGTTTCTTTGTGCCCGCGCCGCGCCACACCTCCGCCGCGCGCTCGGCGAACGACGCGAGTTTCGTCAGAAATCCGATCGGAGCCGCGCGGGCGGCCTTCGACCTCCCGCGCACCGTCACGCTGCATGGTGAGAGCGACATCCGGCGGTAGCGGGCGACTTTCGAGCGAGCCGTGCGGCCTTCATCTGAGTCTGGCGAGGTCACGGACCCAGCGCACTTCCGCTCCATCGGGGATGACGACCACCCCGCGCCCACCGCAGGATTCCCGCCGTCCCGCGCGTCTAAGTTGTGAAAGACGCCGCAACGGGTGGCGCAGCGGGAGGGATTGCCGTGGGAGCTCCAGCCACGGTCGCGAGGACCGAGGAGCGACTGGACCGGATCGTGGCCGACGAGGCCGCCTTCCGGGACTGGTACGACAGGGCGCTCCCCCGCGTCTACCGCTACCTTCTGGCGCGCTGCGGCCACGACGTGTCCCTGGCCGAGGAGCTCACCCAGCAGACCTTCGTGGAGGCGGTGCGACGCCGCAGCCAGTTCGACGGCCGCTCCGACTCGGTCACGTGGCTGTGCGCCATCGGGCGCAACAAGCTCGTCGATCACTACCGGCGCGTCGGCCGCGACCGACGGCGGAACCTCCAGCTGATGGCCGGCGGGCGCGATCCCGGCGCGAGCTGGGAGGCCGCCGAGGCTCGCGAGAGCGTCGAGGCGACGCTCGACCGCCTCTCGCCGGAGCAGCGCCTGGTGCTCGTCTTCCACTACCTGGATGGCTTCAGCGTGCGCGAGGTGGCCAGTGCCATCGGTCGAACCGAGTCGGCCACCGAGTCCCTGCTGGTTCGCGCCAGAGACGCGTTCCGCCGCGCCCATGGAGGCAGTCCCGATGCGTGACGATCCTCTCACCCGCCTCTTCGGCTCCCTGGCCGATGCCGGCGATCCCGAGCCTGCCTTCGCCGACACGCTGTTTGATCAGCTGCGGCTGGAGGCCAGCGGGGCCGCCAGATCTCGTCGCCAGCCCTGGACGCTGCTCCTTGCGGCCGCGCTGCTGCTGGTGGCGGTGGGCGCCGGCGCGGCATTGGCCAGCGGCCTGGTCAGGATCCCGTGGCTGGTTGTGAACCCGTCCCCCTCGCCGTCTCCATCCCCGACGGCCACGCCGTTGCCTTCCGAGCCGGCGAGCATCGAGCCAAGCGCCAGCCCCACGCTGCCGCCCACCAGCGACGCCGTACTGCCCCCGTCGAGCCTGGCGACGACCCTGGTGGAGCTGCCGCTGCACCAGCTTCCCGGGACCGATACGCCCCTCGAGGCGACGATCCCCGCCGGCGAGACGATCCTGATCCACGCTTTTGGGCCAGAGATGGCCGAGGGCGAGACCTGGTACCCCGTCGCATGGGCGGAGGACTTCACCGGCTGGCCGCAGAACCCCGAGACGAGCCTGGGCGGCTGGGTGGCGGTGACGCGGGATGGATTCAGCACGATCGAGCCCGTCGAACCCGCCTGCCCGACCGGCACTCCCGACGTCCCTGGACTGGCCGGCATGCTGGGTTGGGAGCGGCTCTCCTGCCTTGGCGAGACGGAGATCACGCTCGAGGGCAGCTGGGTGGCCGGCGCCGGCGGCGTCGTCCCGTTCAGCGTCGAGCCGGCCTGGCTGAACCCCATGTCGTCGATCGGCGGCGCGATCGCCGACGGCGAGGCGCAGATTCCGTTCGTGCTGGACCCGACGGCCCAGCTCCCGGCCGGCATCCAGGCGGGCGACCCGATCCGGATCGTCGGCCATCACGACGACCCGGCCGCTCGGACCTGCAGCATCGACCTGGAGGGGCCGGTCCTCGACGAGTCCGCGCAGCTGTTCTGCCGTCAGGCCTTCGTGGTGACCTCGGTGGAGATCCTGGCTCCCTGAAAAGCCGATGCGTCAGTCCGGCCGGAGCAGCCAGGACCGATAGGTCGGCCGGAAGCCCATCGCCCGCAGCCGCTCGGCCAGGGCCGACTCCGCCGGCGGCACGCGGTTGACCCGCTCCAGCCGCAGCTCCCGCAGCGGGCCGCCCGGGGCGAGCAGGCGCGGCAGGGCCGAAAGGGCGGCGTCCAGCACCTCCGGGTCGTCGGCGGCCGGCAACGTCAGCAGCCCGCGCGCGCCGCGTTCCACGTAGAGCGCCGCCTGCCCGTCGACCAGGACCACGTGCGCCCCGGCCGCGCGCTGCAAGGGCAGCCGCTCGGTGTCGTCGCGCCGCGGCCAGGGCAGGATGGCGCCGTATGGCTGCGCCGGATCGGCCGCTGCCAGCAGGACCACAGCGCGCGTGGACTCGGTCGCGGGCTCCCGCTCGGCGCGAAGCCGGTCCACCGCACCGGGCAGCGCGAACTGAGCCCCGCCCAGACCCTCCACGAAGTAGCCGCGCCGCACGCGCCCCGCCTCCTCCATGGCACGCAGCACGGGATAGACGGATGCGAAGCCCCCAGCCAGCCCCTCGCCCAGGACGGCCTCGCGGGTTACGACTCCGTGACGCTGCAGCAGCGCCAGCGCCGAGGCGTGGGCCCGCTCGGTGGGGCCGCGGCCCTCTCCCACCAGGTCGGCGACCAACGACCATCGGCCTGCCGCGCGCGGCGGCCCCATGCCCGCCGGCCGGCCGCGACGGGGCGCGGCGCGCGAGCGGGAGCGCGGCAGGTCCACGGCCCGCAGCGCGGTGAAGGTGTCATTGGTCACTTCCCCGGCCCAGACCAGGTCCCACAGGCCGTCCAGCAGCTCGTCGTCGGTGCCGGCGTCGGGGACTGCCGCGCGCAGCTGCCCGAAGAAGCTGGCCCCGCGGCGCTCAAGGTGACGCCGCAGGCCCTCGTGGATCGGTCCTTCCGGACGGTCGGCGGGCTCGAAGGCGCCGGCCGAGGCCAGCAGCTCGGCGCGCTCGCGGCGGTAGAGCGCCACGCGGCCGTCGCCGGAGCCGAGCGCCCCGCGCCCGATCCAGACCACCTCCCCGGCGGCGCCCAGCTCGTCGAGCAGGCGGGGGGTGTAGTCCCGGACCCGGGCGGCCAGGACGTCGCGCTCCAGGATCGACGCGGGGATCGGGTAACTCTCCAACTGCCCGACCACCTCCAGCAGGCGATCGTGTCCCCTGGCCTGCGAGCCGATGCCATGCCAGGCCGGGAGGAAGCGGGCCAGGGCATCGGGCGTGACCGGCTCCACCTCGCGCCGCAGGCGGGCCAGCGAGCGGCGACGGAGCGAGCGCAGGACGTCGGCGTCGGCGAACTCCAGGCCGCTGCCGCCGGGGCGGAACTCGCCCTCCAGCAGCGACCCGGCGACCACCAGCGCGGCCAGCCGCTCCTGGACCCGCCCCGGCGCCAGGCCCCAGCGCCCGGCCGGCCCGGCCGCCTGGAACGGTGCGTGGGTCCGCGCGTAGCGCAGGAGCAGCGAGTCGAGCGGGTCCACTTCATCCGGGCCGGAGGCCAGCCACGTCTCCGCCACGCCGGGCGGCGGGCTGGCGCCCAGCGCGTCACGGTAGCGGGCCACGTCCTCGATCGCGATCCAGCGCTCCTCGCCGGCGAGGCGCACGACGACCGCCCGTCGGCTGTGCTCCAGCGCCCGGAGGGCGTCGGCGGCGTCCAGCTCGTCGGCGCGAGCGGCCACCTCATCGGTCCGAAGGTCGCCGATCCGCCGCAGCAGGTCGTGCACGCCGTCCACCGTCCGCGGCCGGCGGGCGCCGGCCAGGGCCTGCAGCTCCAGCTCCAGGTCGGTGGTGGCCGCGGGGTCGAGCAGCTCGCGCAGCTCGTCGGCACCGAGCAGCTCGGCCAGCAGCTCGCGGTCCAGGGCGAGGGCCTGGGCGCGCCGCTCGGCCAGCGGGGCGTCGCCCTCGTACAGGTAGCTGCCCACGTAGTCGAACAGCAGGCCCTGCGCGAAGGGGCTGGCGGAGCGCGTCTCGACGCTGGTGACGCGCACCTGCCGCGCGCGTATCCCGGCAAGCAGCTCCTTGAGGGCCGGGACGTCGAAGACGTCGCGCAGCACCTCGCGGTAGGTCTCCAGGATGATGGGGAACGAGCCGTAGCGGCTGGCCACGCCCAGCAGGTCCGACGAGCGCTGGCGCTGCATCCACAGCGGGGTGCGCTGCCCGGGACGGCGCCGCGGCAGCAGGAGGGCGCGCGCCGCGTTCTCGCGGAAGTGGGCAGCGAACATGGCCGATCCGCCCAGCGCGGTCATCAGCAGGTCGTCCAGGTGCTCCGGATCCAGGGCGAAGACCTCGTCGCTCGGCGCCTCGACGGCCTGTGGAAGGCGCAGCGCGATCCCGTCATCGGTCCAGATGGCCTGCACCTCCTGCCCGTCGTCGGCCAGCCGCGCCTCGACGGCCATCGCCCACGGGGCGTGGACGCGGCCCCCGTACGGCGAGAGGAGGCAGACCCGCCAGTCCCCCAGCTCGTCGCGGAAGCGCTCCACCACCAGCTGCCGGTCGGTGGGCAGCGTGCCGGCGGCCTCGACCTGGTCGGCCAGGTAAGCCAGCAGGTTGCGAGTCGCGCGCTCGTCGAGCACGTGGTCGTCGCGCAGCCGCTTCTCGGCGGCGCGCGGCTTCATCGGCTCCAGCTCGCGCAGGAACGCGCCGATGGCCCGACCCAGCTCCACCGGCCGCCCGATGCCGTCGCCCTTCCAGAACGGCATCTTGCCCGGCTCGCCGGGCGCCGGGGAGACGATCACGCGGTCCGGCTTGATCTCCTCGATGCGCCACGAGCTCGCGCCGAGCAGGAACACCTCGCCCACCCGGCTCTCGTAGACCATCTCCTCGTCGAGCTCGCCGACGCGACGGCCGCGACCCCCCTCCTCGCCGGCCAGGAAGACGCCGTACAGGCCGCGATCCGGGATGGTGCCGCCGGACGTGATGGCCACCACTCGCGCGTCGTTGCGCGACTCGATGATGTCCGCCGATCGGTCCCAGACGATGCGCGGCTTGAGCTCGGCGAACTCGTCGGACGGATATCGGCCCGAGAGCATGTCGAGGACGCCCTCCAGCTGCTCGCGCGACAGGTCGCGGTACGGGTGGGCTCGGGTCACCAGGGCGTGGAGGTCGGCGACCGTCCATCGGTCCATGGCGCCCATGGCGACCAGCTGCTGCGCCAGGACGTCGAGCGGGTTGCGCGGGATGCGCGTCTCCTCGATCTGACCATCCAGCATGCGTCGCACGACCACCGCCGCCTCCAGCAGGTCGCCACGGTACTTGGGGAAGATCTTGCCGGTGGACGGCGCGCCGACCTGGTGTCCCGCCCGCCCGATGCGCTGCAGCCCCGATGCCACCGACGGCGGCGCCTCCACCTGGATGACCAGGTCTATGGCCCCCATGTCGATCCCCAGCTCCAGACTGGAGGTGGCGACCAGCGCCGGCAGCGTCCCGGCCTTCAGCGCCTCCTCGATCCCCAGCCGCTGCTCGCGGGCGATGCTGCCGTGGTGGGCGCGCACCAGCTCCTCCCCGGCCAGCTCGTTCAGCCGCGCCGCCATCCGCTCGGCCAGCCGCCGGGAGTTGACGAAGACCAGCGTGGTCCGATGCGCCCGGATCAGCTCCAGCAGCCGCGGGTAGATGCTGGGCCAGATCGAGCGCCTCGCTTCCGGCCCGGCCGCGGGGCCGCCGGGAAGCTCGTCGGCGGGGAGGTCCTCGCCCATGCGGGCCATGTCCTCGACCGGGACGATCACCTCCAGCTCCAGCGTCTTGCGCTCCCCGGCGTCGACGATGCGGACCTCACGGTCGGCG
>DASUSP010000133.1:0-6591 GCA_036375035.1 Candidatus Limnocylindria bacterium | reverse complement strand
CACGCTCGGCCTGGCGGCGCTGATGCCGCTGGTGGCGCTCCTGTTCGGGACCAGCGCCATCGGATCGGAGCTGGAGGACGGTACCGCGGTCTACATCCTGGCCAAGCCGGTCAGCCGCTGGTCGATCCTGCTCACCAAGCTGGCCGTGGCGGCTGGCTGCTCTGTCCTGCTGGCCTGCGTCCCCGTCCTGGTGGCCGGGCTGATCGGGGCCGGCGGGCTCGGAGGCGGGCTGGTGATCGGCTTCACGCTCGCCGCCGCCTTCGGCTCGATCGTGTACTGCGCCTTGTTCGTGTTCCTGAGCCTGGTGACGCGGCGCGCCCTGGTCATCGGCCTCGGCTACGTCCTGATCTGGGAGGGCGTGCTGGCGGGCCTGTTCGCCGGGACCCGCACGTTCAGCGTGCGCCAGTACAGCCTGTCGGTGGCCGATGCGGTGGCCGACGTCTCGGCCACTGTGCTGGACGCTCCGCTGGGCTTGGTTACAGCCGTCGTCATGGGTGCCGTGGTGACGGTTCTGGCCACCGTGCTGGCCGGGCGGCGGCTGGCGCGCATCGAGATCGCCGGCGAGACGGCATGACCGACGGCTGGGCCGGCATTGGCGAACCCTGGCGCCACGCCATGGCCGGACGCCTGGAGGAGCAGGTCATCGACAGCCAGGCGCTCACCGGCAACCCGCTGGGGGACCCGCACGTCCGCCCGCTGCTGGTCCAGCTGCCGCCCGGCTACGACGACGATCCGCAGCGCCGCTACCCGGTCATCTTGGTGCTCCAGGGGCTGACCGGGCAGGTGGACATCTGGCGCAACCGTAAGGCCTTCCAGCCAACCGTCCCGGAGCGCGTCGACGCGGTGTGGCGGAACGGCGCCCCGCCGGCGATCGTCGTCTACGTCGACGCGTGGACCAGCCTGGGCGGGAGCCAGTTCCTGGACTCGCCGGGCACCGGCCGCTACCACACCTACCTGTGTGAGGAGATCGTGCCCTTCGTGGACGAGCGCTACCGCACGCTGGCCGCGCCCGAGCACCGCGGCGTGGCCGGCAAGTCGTCGGGCGGCTACGGGGCCATGGTCACGCCCATGCTGCGGCCGGACCTGTTCGCCGGCCTGGCAACCCACGCAGGGGACGCCCTGTTCGAGCACGGCTACTGGCCCGACGTGCGCGAGGCGCTGCGGGCCCTGCGCGACAATTACGACGGGTCGTACGACGCTTTCTGGACCGATTTTCGCTCCAGGGTCGGAGGCCCGAAGCGCCGGGACGGTGCGCTCCTCAACGTGTGGTGCATGGCCGCCTGCTACTCGGCCGATGCCGACGGCACCGTCCGCCTCCCCTTCGACACGGACAGCGGCGAGATGGTCCCCGCCGTCTGGGAGCGCTGGCTGGCGCACGACCCGGTGCGCATGGCGGCGGCGCGACCCGAGGCCCTGCGCCGGATGCGGGCCGTCTGGATCGACGCTGGGCGAAGTGACGACTACTACCTCGACCTGGGGGCCTCGGCCTTCCACCGCGCGGTGCTGGCCGCCGGCGTCGACGCAGAGCGGGTCCGCTTCGAGCTGTTCGACGGCACCCACGCCGACCTGGAGTGGCGATACCCGATGGCCATCGGCTGGCTCGCCGAGCGCTTGGCGCCGCCGCCCCGGCCCTAGCCCTCGGAGCTGCTCTCCGCCTGCCGCGCGGCCGCTGCCGCGATGGCGCCGCGGATCGCGCTGGGCGAGCGCTCGCCCTCGTACAGCTCCCCGCCGACGTAGATGGTCGGGGTGCCGCGCAGGTTCAGCTCCCGCGCCGCGTCGGCGTCGGCCGCGACGTCGCTGCGCACCTCCTGCGACGTGTAGTCCGCCCGCCACTGGTCCACGTCCAGGCCCAGCTGTTCGGCCAGCGACGCGAAGTAGGCCTCGGCATCGGCCGGGCCCAGGTTGGACCACGCCGCCTGCGTGGCGTACAG
Source organism: Candidatus Limnocylindria bacterium (assembly GCA_036375035.1). Classification (GTDB taxonomy): domain Bacteria; phylum Chloroflexota; class Limnocylindria; order QHBO01; family QHBO01; genus JAPSGM01. Next base: position 4,660 of record DASUSP010000133.1, on the reverse strand, counting down.
CGCCTCGGCCATCCCGTAGAAGGCGCCCTGTCGCTCGGCGGCCTCGGCCGCCCACGACGACGAGCTGGCATTGGCGTGGATCGTATCCAGCGGGAAGTGGCGGAAGACCAGGGTCATCTCGTTGGCCGCGGCCATCTCCTGCAGCATCGGTCCCACCACCGCGCAGGCCGGGCACTGGAAGTCGGCGAACTCGACCACGGTCACCGCCCCGCCCCCCAGCCGCGGGCTGCCGGCCGGCGCCAGCTCGTCGCCACCCTCCGATGGGCCGGGCCCGCCGGCCACCGCCCCGGCGGCAAGCAGCACGCTGACCAGCACGGCCGTGGCCGCGCCGCCCCACAGGGTCACCCGCTGCAGCGAGTCGCGCTCGACCGACTCGGCGCGCGCGCGCTGCTGGCGCGCGCGGCCGGAGGTGCCGCTCACCGGCTCGGCGTCGGGGGTTCGCCACAGCCCGATGGCCCCGACCATCAGCAGGAGGCTCGCCGCGGCCGAGGCCAGGCACCAGGTGCAGAAGGACTCGATCACGAAGGCCTCGATCGCGGTCAGCGCGGCCGACATGGCCAAGCCGGCGAAGCCGGCCAGCAGCAGCAGCGTGCGGAGAGGGATGCCCAGGATCGGGCCACCGCGAAGGGTGCGATACGCCAGCCAGGCCGAGACCGAATAGAAGACGACGCCGAACAGCGGCATGGGGATGCCGAGCGGGTAGGCGAACTCGGAGGCGCGCACCTCGTCACAGCCCGACCCGGTCAGGCACACGCCTGCCTGGCCGGTCGTGTACTCCACCAGCAGGTAGACCGATACGCCAGCGCCGAAGATCGCGGACAGCAGGGCCAGCGCGCGCCAGCGCGCGGCATGGGACGCGGTGTTCATTGCTTCCGAGGATGCACGAGCGCGGCCCGTGGCGGCAGGGGCCGAACGTCCCGAAGCCGCGGGACCATGCGACCCGCGGCGGCTCAGTGCAGCTCGCCGCTGCCGGACAGCAGCACGCTGCCGTCGGCCGCCTCGAAGCGCCACAGCACCTGCTCGGCGCGGAGGGGAGACCGAACGCCGATCACCCACAGGCCATCGGACACCTCGCCACCGGCCGAGGCCACCGACAGCCGGACGCGCTCCGCGTCCGCCGGCGCACGCCCGTACACCACGCTGCGCCAGGCACCGCCCGAGTCATCGCTGGCGAGTCGCACCGAGATCTCGCCCCCGTCGGGTCGCTCCTCCAGGACGCGGGCCTGCCAGCCCTGCTCCCCCAGCCGCGCGCTGGCCACGCCCAGGCGCCCGTCCCCGGCGCGGTACACGGCCAGGACGTGCGCCGGGTCCACGCCGACGCTGACGGCCGGCGTCACGCCCGCCGTCGCGAAGGCGTCCCCTGGGCTGCCCGCGGCGGGCCGCGTGGAGGCGACCCAGCCCAGCACGATCAGGGCAACGACCAGCCCGCCTGCCACCGCGGCGGCAAGCCAGCCGGAGTCGCGCAATCCGGCCGGGACCGGTGGCGGCTCGGGGCGCCGGGGCCAGCCCTCCACCACGCGCACCCGGTCCGGTCCTGACGGGCTCCCGCGACGGGCGTCGTCCCACGCCGGCTGTACCGCTGGCTCGGCGCTGACCGGCGTCGCGGGTCGACGGGCGCCGGCAGGCCAGTGACCATCGGGCGGTCGTGGGGGATGGCTGGCGTCCCATGCTCGTCGGCGATCGGGGTCGGACAGGATCTGCCAGGAGCGATTGAGGTCGCGCATCTGCCGGGAGACATCGGGCCCGTGGAGGTCCGGATGCACGCGCTTGGCCTGCTGACGGTAGGCGCGGGCCAGCTCGACCGGGCTGGCGTCCCGGCGCACGCCAAGCACGCGGTAGGGGTCGAATCGCTCGGCGCCGGACATCGGCGTGCAGGTTAACGCTAGTCTTGCCCCATGACCGAGGCCGCACCCGCGCCCGATCCCGAGATCGTCGTCCGCGACAACCCGGACGAGGACCGCTACGAGCTGCTGGTCGACGGCGAGCTGGCGGGCGTGGCCGACTACCGTGACCGCGGGGGTCGCCGCATCTTCGTGCACACCGAGGTGGACCCCACATACGCGGGACGCGGCCTCGGCAACCGCCTGGCCAGGGGAGCGCTGGACGACGTCCTGGAGCGACGCCTGCAGATCGTGCCGCGCTGCCCGTACATCCGCGCATGGCTGGAACGTCACCCCGAGTACATGACACGGCTGGTAGGCTAGCCGGTGACGATCGGCCCCGGAACGCGTTCAGCGGGCCGACGGCAGAGGAAGGAGGCTCTCCTTGGACTGGATCATCATCATCGTGCTGGTGGTGCTGCTCCTGGCCGCACTCGGCCCGCGGGCCGGCTGGTATGGCACTGCCAGTGGGCTGTATGACATCGTCGCGCTGATCCTGCTCGTGATCCTCGTGTTCTGGCTCCTGGAGGTGCTGGGCGTCATCGACGTCTTCGCGTAACCCCCGGGGGCCCAGGCATAGCGAAGGACCGATCGCACTCGATCGGTCCTTCCGCTTCCCCCCGATCGGGTCCGGTTCAGGCCGACGCGATGCGCACCGCGAAGTCGGCCAGGCTCTTGGCCAGCTCATCGGCGCTGGACTTGATCTCCTTCTTCATCTGGATCGCGGAGTCGCGCAGCTCGGTCTCCTTGCGGTCGCGCGCGATCTTGATCACCGCGTCGGTCGAGTCCTGCTGCTTGCGCTTGAGGTTCAGCAGCACCGCGTGCGCCTCGTACGCCTCGCTCTCGTCACCACCGGCCTTGCTGGCGGTCTCGTCGGCCAGGCTGCCCAGCGCCTCCGCGACCTCCTCGCGCTTGCCCGACGCGCCGTAGGGCTTGCCGAACTTCTGCAGCTTGGCGAGGTGCTTCTCATCGGTCCTGAGGTCGGACTTGAGCTGGCGCTTGACCGCGGCCACCGGGTGCGACGTGCTGAGCGTCTTCCCCGACTCGACGATGGACTGCTGGATGGCGATGGCCTCGTCGAACTCGTGCTTGATGAACTCCGTGCCGGACGGCATCTGGCGTTTCTCCTCGTGAGAGTGGGTTGTCTTCACCGGGCCCATACGCACGCGTCATGCCAACAGCGGGTTCGGCGCCGGGACGTTCGGCACTGTCGGACTGGCGCGGGTTCGGGGACGCTCGCCTGGTGCGAACCCTCGGCATGGTGACCGACCCAACCTGCCGCGAGATCCCGGCCTCGCACGCGGACCTGGCGGAGTGCCCGCCGGTCTGTGCCCTCACGACGATCTCGTCCACGGGAGCCCCGCAGACCTCCGTCGTGTGGTGCGACCGCGAGGGGAGCCACGTCCGGGTCAACACCATGCGCGGCTTCGCCAAGGAGCGGAACATGCGTCGGAACCCGCGGGTGACGCTGTTGTGCTACGACCCCGCGCAGCCGCTGCGCTACCTCGAGGTGCGTGGCACCGTGGTTGACATGACCGAGGCCGGGGCTGCCGAGCACCTGGATGCGCTGGCGTCGAAGTACGTCGGCCGGCCGGTACGCTACTTCGGCGACGTCATTCCCGCCCGCTTCGCCGAGACCGAGATCCCCGTGCTGTGCCGGGTCCGCCCCGAGCACGTGGTCGCACTGGACGCACGAGGGACGTGACCGTCATGTCCGACGAGCCGATCCCCGCGTCTCACCTGGACCTCCTGGAGCGCCCGATCTGCGGCGTCTTCACCACCATCGGGCCAGATGGCTGGCCGCAGTCGAGCCTGGTATGGGTCGACCATGACGGCGAGCACGCGAGGGTGAACACCACGCTCGAGCGCCGGAAGGGCCGCAACCTGCTGACCGATCCGCGGGCCAGCCTGCTGGTGGTGGACCCGGACAACACGGCGCGTTTCATCCAGGTCCGCGGCGAAGTCGACCTCGTGACCGATGGCGCGGTCGAGCACGTCGACGCGCTGACGCGCAGGTACACGCGCCATGCGCGTTACTACGGAGGCGTCTACCCCGAGGCCCAGCGCGACCGCGAGACGCGGGTCATCTGCCGCATCCACGCGCGGCGCATCACCCTGGATGCGATCCACGCCTGAGCGCCGCACGCACCCGCGATGCACCAGCGGGTGGCGAAACCGATCAAGTAGTGGTCAATTCCTCCGTCCTGGCGGGAGCTACAGCCAAGGATTTCCCCAGGCGCTGGCGAACGCTCGACGGAACGGCCGCTTCTTGATTGTCACCACGTGCTGGTGAAGCAGCCTGTGAGAGGAACCCGGCCACCGCGCGCATCACGATCCCCGGCTGCTCCGAGTGCGGGTTGTGCCCCGCCCGTTCCACGATGCGGAGCCGGGCGTTGGGGATACCCATCGCCAGCAGGGCCTGGTGCTCCGGCGGGAAGAGGAAGTCGGCGCGGCCGGCGATGACCAGGGTCGGCGCCGCGATCTCCCGCAGCCGGTCCATCACGCTCCAGCCGGGCATCAGAACGCGCCCGGCGAAGGTGAGCGGTTCCCCCCGAAGCTGCGTCCGCCACTCGCCGGCGACCAGGTCACGGGCCATCAGCCACGCCAGCGAGAGGCCCTGCCGATGGTGGTACGCCGGTCCCATGCGCAGGAGCGCGCGCTGCACCTGCTTCGGAGGAACCCGCCCGGTGAAGAAGCGCTCCACGAGGCGCACGAGCTTGGGGCTGTAGCCGCGCTCGGCGAGGATGCGCGGAGCGTGCTCACGCGCCAGGCTGGCGTCG
>DASUSP010000132.1:0-2564 GCA_036375035.1 Candidatus Limnocylindria bacterium | reverse complement strand
GTGCGTCGCGACACCGATGCCCTGGACTCGCTGGGCAACACCACCGCGGCCATGGCCAAGGGCTTCGCGGTCGGCTCGGCGGCGCTCACCGCGCTGGCGCTGTTCCGCAGCTTCACCGAGACGGCCAACCTGGCCCTGGTCGATGCCGGCCTGGAGGTCATCACCCTGGACATCACCGACGTGGCGGTGACGGTCGGCCTCTTCATCGGCGCCATGCTGCCGTTCCTGTTCGCGGCACTGACCATCGAGGCAGTGGGCCGTGCCGCGTCGGCCATGATCGAGGAGGTGCGGCGCCAGTTCCGGGAGATCCCCGGCCTGCGAGAGGGGAAGCCCGGCGTGAACCCCGAGTACGGGCATTGCGTCGACATCAGCACCGCCGCCGCGCTGCGCGAGATGGTCATCCCTGGGGCGCTGGCGGTCGTCTCACCGCTGGTCATCGGCTTCATCAGCCTGCAGGCGCTGGGCGGCTTCCTGCTGGCCATTTTCATGGCCAATGCCGGCGGGGCGTGGGACAACGCCAAGAAGCACGTGGAGGCCGGCCACGTGGGTGGCAAGGGCAGCGAGGAGCATCGGGCCGCGGTGGTGGGCGACACCGTGGGCGATCCGCTGAAGGACACCGCCGGGCCGTCCATGAACATCCTGATCAAGGTTATGAGCGTGGTATCGCTCATCGCCGTGCCCGCCTTCGTCGCCTTCCGCCCGTTCTGAGAGGCGCGCCGCGAGGGCGCCGAGCCTCAGCCGAGCGCGCCCACCTGCGCCAGGAAGGCTGGCGTCTCGAAATACACGCGCCCCTCGACGATCTTGCCATCCCGGAGGTCGTACGCCACGCACAGCGGGACGTTGACGTCCTTGCCGGTCGCCGGGACGCCGGCGAACTCGCCGGTGTGGCGGCCGACGAATTCCCACTCACCCACGGCCGATCCCTCCCCGATCACGAGGTTGCGCGTCCGTGCTTCGGCGGTGAAGGCGCGGTGGTAGAAGAAGTCGAGCATCTGCCCGATCGCCTCCGGCCCGCGGTACTCCTCGCCCGTGGCCATGACGCGGAAGACCGCGTCATCGGCCATGACCTCGCCGACGCCATGGTCGGCCGCGAAGTATCGCTCCAGGACATCACGTGTCTCGTCCGCGCTCATTCGTCGCTCGTTTGCCACCGTGGACCCTCCTCCGCTCGGACCATCATCGGGCAGACTTCGCTGCCCATCATGGTCGGTGGCTGCAAGGGGGAGCTCACCGGGGGTGGGTACGCGGCGGAGGGGAAGCGTCGGAAGGACCCCGTACGAGCCCACCGTCGTGTGATCCTCGTACCTGGGTCTTGGACGCCCGGGGTACCCTGCCGGCTATCGGCAGCGCGCCCGAGCCTCACAGCGGTGCGCCCGAGTACGGAGGCACCTGCATGTCCTCGCCCGTTGACGTCAGTTCCACTGCAGCCAGGTCCAGGTCCCGCCGCGCCCTGCTGGCCGGGGCCCTGGGTGGTCTGGGCGCCTGGGCCGCCAGCGCCGTCGGCCGGGCAGCCCCAGCGCGAGCCGCGAACAACGATCCCGTCCTGGTGGGTAAGACCCATACGGGGACGCAGACCACACAGATCAACTCAGACGCCTCGATCACCATCGCAGGCGTCAGTTCGCATCCGTCCGGCAACGGCCTCCGTGGCACCAGCAGTGGCACGACGTCGACCGCGGTCTACGGCTTCACCGGCGGGACGGGCGCGACCGGAGTCCGAGGCGCCGCCACTTCCAACACGGGCCAGACCCGCGGGGTGGACGGCTACGCTGCCAGTCCCGATGGGGTGGGCTCGATCGGTCGCGCGTGGGGCAACGGCACAGGCATCCTCGGTCACAGCGGGTCCACGAATCCCCCCGCCGCCAAGCCGAAGACGGGCGTCTACGGCCACGCCACTCAGGATGGCGGCAGCCGGGGGGTGTGGGGCCGTTCCAACGCAGGCCAGGGCGTGCGCGGCCAGGCCACCAGCGGGGTGGGCCTGTACGGGACGGCCACGAATGGTTTTGCCCTGCGCACCAGTGGACGCCTGAAGGCCGACAAGGTTTCCGGAGTTGCCACCATCCCGGCCGGCTCCACCGGAGTGACCATCAGCCCCGGCGTCAACGTCACCAGCAGCTCCTTCGTGCTGCTCACCCCGCGGGCCAACATCGGCAGCCGGGGGCTGTGGTATGTGCCCAACACCACGGCCAACACCTTCCGGATCCGGATGAGCAGCTCGCGGTCGAGCAACACCAAGGTCGCCTGGCTGCTGCTGGGATAGCCTGGCGGCCGACGCGGAGCGCCCATCGGGCCATCGGTTGGTAGACTCGATCCAGCGCAGCCGCCTGCGGCCGGGCGAGTGGCGGAACGGCAGACGCGCCGGCCTTAGGAGCCGGTGTCGAGAGACGTGCGAGTTCGAATCTCGCCTCGCCCACCATCCTCGCGCGGAGAAGATCCAGCCGCTCTCGTCGGATGCAGATGAGGGCCGCACGAAGCACTGAACGGCGGCCGCATCGGCCCCGCCTGCATGCTGAGGGCCGCAACCGGCGGCGGCACAGGGCACAGAGACGATTCGCGCGGCTGTG
>DASUSP010000131.1:0-4105 GCA_036375035.1 Candidatus Limnocylindria bacterium | reverse complement strand
TCATCCGCCAGCTTCTGCGCGACGGGCGCAGCGACTTCCACGGCGAGTACTACGCTCTCGACGACTGCGAGCTGCTGCCGCGCGGGCCGCGCCCCGAGGGGCCGCCGCTCATGGTCGGCTCGGAGGGGCCCCGCATGCTGGGCATCACCCTGCCGCACGTGCAGGCATGGAACGCCTGGTTCACCTGGTTCGGCAACTCTCCGGATGGCTACCGCCCGATGCGGCAGCGGATCGACGAGGCGTGCCGGGCGGTGGGCCGCGACCCGTCCGAGTTGGAGCGGACGCTCGCCCTGTTCGTTGCCTTCCCCGGCGCCCAGGGCCGCAGCATGGGGGACCTGGAGGAGGCCGACGTGGAGCCGATCAGCTGCGAGCCGGAGGTCCTGGCCGAGCGCCTGCGCGAGTTCGCGGAGGAGGGCGTGGGGCACGTCCAGCTGGTGCTCGACCCGATCACGGAGGAGACCATCCGCGGCCTTGCCGGCACCCTCGAGCGCCTCGACGCCTGAGCGTCCGACGACGGCTGGTATCCTCGCCACCGGAATGAACGAGCTGCCGCCCTCCATCCCGCTCGGCGCCACCGGCCGCCTGGAGGCCCAGCCGCTGGTCAACGCCGTCGGCGACCACGCTCTGTTGGTGCGCCAGGGCGACACGACCCGCGCCCTGATCACCGGAGAAGCCGCCGACGAGCGCGACCGCGTGGTGGTCGTCCCGCTCGACGACGACGTCGAGCTGCGCATGGACGGCGACGCCCTGGCGGTCTGGCTGGCGCGCGGTTCGGTGAGCACCAACGTGGCGCGCGTCCCGGGCTGGGCCAGCGCCATCGGGCTGGTGCTGGTGTTGGCATTCATCGGCTTCGCCCTGCTGGGCTCGATCACCGCCTTCAGCTGGTTGCTGCAGGCGCTGCTGTGAGGACGGCATGACGCGCGTCGAGCCGCCGGCGGCCGGCCTGATCGCGATGCGCATCACCGCCGAGTACGGGTCGGCCGACGAGTTCACGCAGACCCTGGAGCGGGCGCTTGCCCGCGGCGGGGAGCGGGGAGCCAGCGTCGTGGCGCTGCTGGACCGCGGCGACCTCGCCATCCACATCCCGCGCGAGGACGGGCCCAGCTGGAACACCGTGCCGCTGGTCCACGTCTACCGCGGCCGGCCGCCGGCCCGGGAAGCGTGGGCCGCCGCCAACGCCGTGCTGGAGAAGCTCGAGCGCTACCGGTGACCGAGGACCTCGGCTCGGTCCTGCGACGGATCGAGCGCCCGCCGGCCGGGGCCAGCGTGGAGCCGCTCACCGCGGAGCAGCAGCGGGTCCTGCGCGCCATGATGGCCCGCTTCGCGACCGGCGTGACGGTGGTGGCGGCGCGTCACGGCCCGCTGCTGGCCGGCATGACCGCCAACGCCATCGCCAGCATCAGCATCAACCCGCCACTCATGATGGCCAGCATCGGGCAGCGCTCGGAGACGCACGTGGCGGTCACCGGCAGCCACTCGTTCGCGGTCAGCGTGCTGGCCGCGGATCAGCGGCGCCTGGCCGACTGCTTCGCGCAGGCCACCACCGCCGCCAAGCTGCAGCGCTTCTGCGACGCGCCTTGGCACGAGGGGGAGACGGGCTCGCCGATCCTGGACGGCGCGATCGCCTACTTCGACTGCCGCCTGGTGGCCCAGCATCCCGGCGGCGACCACACGCTGTTCATCGGCGAGATCGTGGGCGCGGGCTACGACGAGGGAGCCGAACCCCTGATCTGGTACGGGTCGCGCTACCGGCAGCTCTCGCCGGAGGGACCGGGCTGAGGGATCAGCCCTGCCCCGGCTCGTCCGGTGGGAACACGCTGTCCGCCAGCGCAGAGTCGGTATCACCCAGCCGCTCGCGCACGGCGGCGAGGAAGTCGCGGAAGTCGAATGGCTTGGTGAGGACCGGCGCCAGGTCGCTCAGTCGTTCAGCATCGTCGTCGCTCACGGCGGTGACGAACAGGATCGGGATGTCCTGGTACTCGACCCGCTCGCGGAGCGAGTGCACGATGGTCGAACCGCTCTCGTCCGGCAGCATGTGGTCCAGGATCAGCAGGTCCGGCGTCTCCCCGCCGACGAGCGCCACGTACATCGACGCCGCCGCCTCGAAGCCACGCGCCTCGTAGCCAACCTCGCCCAGGACCGCCACCATCGCGGCGCGGATCAGCGGCTCGTCGTCAACGATCCACACGCTCTTGGCCATCATCCCCACCCCGCTGCGGTCTGTTCCGAGCAGGCTAGCCGGTCCGTCACGTCCCCGCCTCCCGCCGCGGGCGGCCTCCGGCGGCCAGCGCCTCGCCGATGATCGTGATCGCCGAGTCCACCTCGGCGTCGGTGGTCACCAGTGGCGGGATGACGCGCACCACCTGGCCCCACGTCCCGCAGGTCAGCAGCAGCAACCGGCGCTCGAAAGCCTCGCGCAGCAGCTCCTTCGCCAGCTCCGGCTTGGGGGCCAGGGTCTCCGGGTCGGCGAACTCGATCCCGATCATCAGCCCGCGTCCCCGCACCTCGGCCACGCCGGGATGGCCGGCCGCCGCGCGCCGGATCCCGCCCAGCAGGCGCTCACCCTGGGACCGGGCGTTCTCGAGCAGCCCCTCGGCCGCGATCACGTCCAGCGTGGCCAGGGCCGCGGCGCAGGAGACCGCGTTCCCGCCGTAGGTGCCGCCGTGCGACCCGGGGCCGAAGCGCTCGAGCAGCTCGCGTCGGGCCAGGATCCCCGACAGCGGCATGCCCGAGGCGATCCCCTTGGCCATGACCACGATGTCGGGACGGGCATCGGTCCACTCGGTGGCCCACATGCGCCCCGTGCGGCCGAAGCCCGACTGCACCTCGTCGGCGATCAGCAGGATGCCGTGCCGATCCGCCACCTCGCGCAGAGCGGGCAGGAAGCCGTCGGGTGGGACCACGTAGCCGCCCTCGCCCAGGATCGGCTCCACCAGGAAGGCGGCCACGTCATCGGGGTAGATCATGGTCGCGAACAGCTCGTCCAGGGCGGAGAGGCTGTAGGCCAGGGCCGCCTCATCGGTCCGGCCGGTCGGGTTGCGCAGCACGTAGGGGAACGGCGCGTGATGGACCGATGCCGACGGCAGCGGCTCGAAATGCCCACGGTACTTGACGCCCGAGCTGGTCAGGGCCATGGCGCCGTGGGTCCGACCATGGAAGCCGCCCCGGAAGGCGATGATCCCCGGGCGCCGCGTGGCGACCTTGGCCAGTTTGACGGCGGCCTCCACCGCCTCTGCGCCCGAGTTCGACAGGAACAGGCCGGCCTCCTCGCCCTCGGCGAGCCCCGGCATCGTGCGCGGCAGGCGCTCGTGCAGCTCCAGGCCCGGCTTGTGGTACACGATGTTCTGCTGGGCGTGGATCACACGCGCCGCCTGGTCGGCGATCGCCGCCGCCACGCGCGGGTGCGCGTGCCCGGTGTTGGTGACACCGATGCCGCAGGTGTAGTCCAGGTAACGCTCCCCGTCGATGGTCTCCAGCCACGACCCGGAGCCGCGCTCGACGACCAGGTCGGTGTATCGGGCCCATACGGCGGGAACGCCAGAGCGGCGGTCCAGCCAGCGCTGCTCGTCGCTCAGAAGGTCGGTGGCGTGTTGATCCATAGCAGTCGTGTCTCCCCGCCGGCGCCGCTGCGCCAGCGATGCGGAAGGGTGGACGGGAACGAGAGCGAGTCGCCCGCCTGCAACCGGTAGCGCTCGCGGCTGCCGACCCAGAACGTGACCTCGCCCTCCAGCACGTAGACGAACTCGTCCCCGGCGTGGGAGTAGCGGCCCTCACTCGAGGCGCCCGGCGCCAGCACGAACAGCTGCGGCTCCAGGCTGCTGGTCCCCAGCGCCAGCTGCTCGATGCGAACGCCGGCGCCGGCCAGCTCCAGAACGGGCCGCTCGGCCGGTCGCACGCGCCGGCTCCCGTTCGGCGCCCGCTCGAAGAGGTCGAGCACGGTGACCCCGTAGGCCCGCGTCAGGCGCGCCATGGTGGCCACGCTGGCACCCGTCACGCCCCGCTCCACCGCCGAGAGGAAGCTGGCCGACAGGCCCGTTCGCCGGCTCGCCTCGCGCAGCGACATGCCCTTGGCCAGCCGCAGGCTGCGCAGCCTCGGGCCGTCCGG
>DASUSP010000130.1:0-5270 GCA_036375035.1 Candidatus Limnocylindria bacterium | reverse complement strand
CGCGGCCAGCTCGATGGCCAGCGGCAACCCGTCCAGGCGGGCGCAGATCTCGGCGATGGCCGGCGCGTTGGCCGCGTCCACCTTGAATCCCGGCTGCACCGCCGTTGCGCGCTCGATGAAGAGGGCCACCGACGAGAACTGTGAGAGCGCTTCCAGCTGCGGCAGGTGCTTCGGATCGGGAACGGCCAGCGGCGGCACCGGGTATTCGCGCTCGCCGTAGACTCGCAGCGGGGAGCGACTGGTGACCAGCACCGTCACGCCGGGAAGGCCCTGCAACAGCTCCCCGATGGCGGGTCCGGCCTCGAGCACCTGCTCGAAGTTGTCGAGCACGAACAGCACGCGCTTGTCGCGCAGGTGCTCGGTCAGGTGCTCGCGGGCCTTGCCCCGGGGATCGGGCAGGCCAAGCGCCTGGGCCATGGTGGGCAGCACCAGGTTCGGCTCGCTGATCGGTCCCAGCGGGAGGAAGTACACGCCGTCCATGAACGCGTCGGTTGCCTCCGCGGCGAGCTGCAGCGAGAGGCGGGTCTTGCCCGTCCCACCCGGCCCGGTCAGGGTGAGAAGCCGCGACTCGCGGAGCAGGCGCCCGGCCTCGGCCAGCTCGCGCTCGCGGCCCAGGAAGCTGGTCAGCTGGGTGGGGAGGTTGTTCGGGACGATGTCCAGGGTCTGCAGCGGCGGGAACGTGGACGGCAGCCCCTCGACCAGCAGCATCGCCAGGCGCTCGGGGCGCGACAGGTCGCGCAGGCGGTGCTCACCCATCTCCCGGAGCGATGTCCCCTCCGGCAGGCTGCCCTCGACAAGGACGCGGGTGGTGCCGGAGAGCAGCACCTGGCCGCCGTGCCCGGCGCTGGTGATGCGGGCAACACGATGGACGTCCAGCCCGACGTAGGTGTCCCCGGCCACGTGACCCTCGCCGCTGTGCAGGCCCATCCGGACCTTGATGGCGGCGTCGGCCGGCCACGCCTCGTTAGCCAGCGCGCGCTGCGCAGCGCCCGCGGCCGCCACCGCCCGCGGGGCGCTGGCGAAAACCGCGAAGATGGCGTCGCCCTCGGTGCCGAAGATCGTGCCGCCGTGGGAGGCGACGGCCTCGCGCAGGATGGCGTTGTGGCGCTCCAGCAGCGGCGGCCACGCTTCGCCCAGTGACTGTGTCAGCCGGGTCGAGCCCTCGATGTCGGTGAACAGGAACGTCACCGTCCCGGTCGGCAGGTCGCTCACGCGCCCAAGTGTGCGAGGCCTGCGCAAGCACCCGCAAGACAGTCCTGCGAGCCGAGGTCCGCTACGCTCCCGAATCGTGCAGCCGGATACCCTCCCGTTCGCCGCCCGCGCCTACGTGGCCCTGCGCCACCGCCCGGTGCTGGCCGCGGTGCTGGGGGCGCTGAGCATCGCGTTCAGCGGCGTGCTGGTTCGCCTCTCGGACCAGCCGCCGGCCACGGTGGCCTTCTTCCGCTGCGCATATGCCCTGCCCTTCCTGGCGGTGCTGGCCTGGATGGAGCGGCGCGCCTTCGGCCCGCGACCCACCTCCCAGGTGCTGCTGGCCTGGCTGGCGGGCCTCTTCTTCGCGGTGGACCTGGAGCTGTTCCACCACACCATCGCGCTGGTGGGAGCCGGCCTGGCCACCGTGCTGGGCAACACCCAGGTCGTCATCGTGGCGGTGCTGGCCTGGCTGCTGCTCGGGGAGCGGATGGCGACGCGAACCGCGCTGGCCATCCCGGTGGTGCTGCTCGGAGTGGTGCTGATCTCGGGGGTAATCGGTTCCGAGCCGTACGGGCGCGATCCGGCGCTGGGGGTCCTGGTGGGCCTGGGCACCGGGCTGTCGTACGCGGGCTTCCTGCTGGTGCTGCGCCGGGGCAACGCCGACACGCGGCGGCCCGCCGGCCCGCTGCTGGACGCCACCCTCTCGGCCGCCCTCTTCTCGCTGCTGATGGGGCTGCCCCTCGGTGAGCTGAACCTGGTGCCGTCATGGCCGTCGCACGGCTGGCTGATGGCCCTGGCCGTCTCGTCGCAGGTCGTGGGGTGGCTCCTGATCAGCATCTCGCTGCCACGCCTGCCCGCCGCGCTGACCAGCGTGGTGCTGACCCTGCAGCCGGTCGGCGCGGTGCTGCTCGGGATGCTGCTGCTGGCCGAGGCGCCCTCATCGGTGCAGCTGCTGGGGGCGGGAACCATCGTGGTCGGGCTGGTGCTCGCCACCATGCGGCGCCGGGGCCGCCCGACGGAGCATCATCTGGACCGATGATCCCCACCACGCGCCTCTTCACCGGCCGCGGCCGGCTCCTGACCCCGGAGCCGTACGCCGGCGAGCTGCCGTGGGCGGTGCTGGCCGAGGAGGGTCGCTTCGCCTGGGTGGGAGCGGCATCCGCGGCCCCCGCGGCGGAGGACCCGGTGGACCTGGGCGAGGCGCTCGTCACCCCGGGACTGGTCGACGCGCACACCCACCCGGTCTTCGCCGGCGACCGCTCCGACGAGGCGGCGGCGCGCCTGGCCGGGGCGCGCTACGACGGAGGCGGCATCCTGCGCACCGTGGCCGCCACGCGGGCCGCCCCCGACGAGGAGCTGGAGACGTTGGTGGAGGCCCGGCTGCTGGCCCAGCTGCTGGCGGGGACCACCACCGTCGAGGCCAAGTCGGGCTACGGGCTCTCCGCGCACGAGGAGCTGCGTTCGCTCCGCGTCCTGGGCCGCGTCGCGCGCCGCCTGCCCGTCCGGGTGGTGCGTACCTTCCTGGGCGCCCACGCCATTCCGCCGGACGAACCCGATTACGTCGACCGCTTGGTCGAGGAGATGCTGCCCGCGGTCGCGACCGAGGGGCTGGCCGATGGCTGCGACGTCTTCTGCGACGCCGGTTTCTTCTCCCTGGCCGATGCCGAGCGCATCCTGCGCGCGGCGGCTGGCCACGGCCTGGCGATCCGGATGCATGCCGACCAGCTGCAGCGCACCGGCGCCACCGAGCTGGCCGTGCGGCTGGGGGCGACCAGTGCCGACCACCTCGAGCAGCTGGACGAGGCCGGGGTCGCGGCCCTGGCGGCATCGTCCACCGTGGCGACCCTGCTCCCCGGGCCGGCGCTGGTGATGCGCGACCGGCTGCCACCGGCCCGTGCCCTGCTGGACGCCGGCGTGACCGTGGCGCTGGCCTCGGACGCCAATGCCGGAACCTTCGGGGCGTGGGGGGCGATGCCGCTGGTCATCGGGCTGGGAGCGACGCTGCTGGGCATGTCCGTGGAGGAGGCGCTGCTGGCCGCCACCACCGGCGGAGCTGCCGCGCTGGGCCTGGCCGGGCGGCGCGGCGTCATCGGTCCCGGGGCAGACGCGGACCTGGTCGCCTGGGACGCGGAGCACGAGGGGGCCTTCGCGCTGCACCTGGGAGCGGTGCGGGCCGCCCGGGTCTTCGCGGGTGGGACGGAGGTCACCGGCGCGACCTGAATCGGCCCTATGATGGCGCCGCCTATGGACCGATACGACATCGTGGTGGTGGGTGCCGGGGCCGCTGGCGAGTCCGCGGCCTACGAGGCCCGCGAGCTCGGCGCCTCGGTGGCCATCGTGGAGCGCGACCTGTTCGGCGGTGGCTGCCCGTTCTGGCAGTGCATGCCGTCCAAGGCGCTGCTGCACGCCGCTGCGGTGCACCGCGCCGGTGGCGAATTCCCCTGGTCGAAAGCCTCTGACTTCCGGGACTGGATGATCAGCCGCGAGGACCGCGACTACCCCGATGACCGGAGCCACGAGCGCGCGCTGCGTCGCGCCGGGGCGGTGCCGATCCGCGGCGAGGCGCGCTTCACCGGCGCCGATCCATTGCGCCTCCAGGTCCGGCGCGACGGCGACGAGCCGCTGGAGCTGGAGGCCGGGGCGGTGATCCTGGCCGTGGGGTCGCACTCGCGCATCCCGTCGCTGCCCGGGCTCGACGAGGCCGGCTACTGGACAAACCGCGAGGGGACCTCCCTGCGGGAGCTGCCCGACGGGGTGGTGGTGGTCGGCGGCGGGCCGTCTGGCATGGAGCTGTCGCAGGTGTACGCCCGCTACGGCGTTCCGGTGACGCTGGTCCATCCCCGCGACCGGATCCACGACCGTGAGCACCCGCTCACCTCCCGTTACTTGGCCGAGGGGCTTGAGCGCGACGGGGTCCAGGTCCGGCTCAACGTGCGGGCCGAGCGCGTGCGCGCGCGGGCCGGCGCCAAGGGGCGGCACGTGGTGGAGCTGTCGGACGGCTCCACCGCCGAGGGCGAGGCGATCCTGCTGACCATCGGGCGGGACATCCCGCTGGAGCCGCTGAACCTGGGAGCCATCGGCGTGGAGGCGTCGAACGGGCGCGTCAAGAACGACGGCCGCCTGCGCATCGCGCCCCACGTGTACGTGGCCGGCGACGTGGCGGGGCCGGAGCTGCACACCCACACGGCGCACTACCAGGGCGAGATCGCCGCGCGCCTGGCCTGCGGGCGTGACGCGGACCCGGACATGAGCGCCATCCCGCGCGCCACCTACACCGATCCCGAGTCGTCGTCGGTCGGGCTGCTGCTGGAGCAGGCTCGCGAGCGTGGCATCGACGCCGCGGAGTTCACGCTGGACATCGCCAAGTCGGCCAAGGGCCAGGCCATGGAGGTCGGCGGCCACGTCACCATCGTGGTCGACCGGCGGCGCCGCGTGCTGGTCGGCTGCTTCATGGCCGGGCCGGCGGTCAGCGAGGCGATCCACGAGGCGGTGCTGGCCGTGAAGCTCGGCACGCCGCTCGCCGTGCTGGCCGACACGATCCACGCCTTCCCGACGGTGGCCCGCGTCCTGGGCTCCCTCTTCATCAAGGCCAACGCCGAGCTGGGCTGAGAGCACGCGCCGGTCGGCTCCGCCCGGCCCCCGACCGATAGACCGATACGAATCTAGCCCGAACGCCGAACCAGGCACGATCTGACCGATCTATGGGTCTGCTGCACGCACGAGCGGTGCCTCCGTGCACCCCGCACGCTCCCCAGGGACCGATAGACCGGCTGAATCGTGCCTCACACGCCCCTCAGGCGATATCCGGACCGATAGATCCGGCAGACGCGGGAGATCAGCGAGCGGCATAGGATTCGGGCTCCATGGCAGATGAGCTGATCCTGGCGGCGCTCTTCCTGGCCGCGGCGGTGCTGTATGGCATGGTCGGCCACGCCGGGGCATCGGCCTACCTTGCGGCCATGGGCCTGGTGGGCCTGGCGCCGGAGGTGATGAAGCCCACCGCCCTGACGCTGAACATCCTGGTGGCGGGCATCGTGACCGCGCGGTTCGCGCGGGCCGGGTTCGTCAGGCCGATGTCC
>DASUSP010000129.1:0-25923 GCA_036375035.1 Candidatus Limnocylindria bacterium | reverse complement strand
CTCGGACGGATATCCCGAGGACACCTTCCGGCCCGGCGAGGACCACGTCTACAACTACTCCGAGGACCAGCAGGCGGGGACGGTCTGGTACCACGACCATGCCCTGGGTCTCACGCGCCTGAACGTGTACGCCGGCCTGGCTGGCTTCCAGCTGGTGCGGGATTCCGATGCCGAGGCCGGGCTTCCGTCCGGCGAATTCGAGCTGCCGATCGCGATCCAGGACAAGCGCTTTCTGGTCGATGCATCGGAGGGCACCAACCCGCTTTACTACCCCTCGCCCTGGCAGCCGGAGTTCTTCGGGGACATCGCGGTGATCAACGGCGCGGTGTGGCCCTTCGCCGAGGTGGCCAGGGGCTGGTATCGGCTCAGGCTCCTGAACGGCTCGAGCTCGCGGATCTACCACCTGGCCTTCGAGCCGGGACGGCCGTTCCTGCAGATCGGCACCGATACGGGCCTGGTCGGTCGCGCCAGGAAGCTGTCGCGGCTGATCCTCGCGCCCGGGGAGCGCGCCGACGTCCTGGTCGATTTCGGCCGCTACCCGCCCGGGTCGAGCGTGCGGCTGGTGAACCTGCCACTGCCCGACTACGTCGTCAGCCCCGAGGAGGTCGCGATCCCCGAGCTGATGGAATTCCGGGTGACCAACGCCCGGGGCCTGCGAGGCCCGTTCGCCTCCTGGCGCGCCCCCGGCTACACGGAGCTTCCGCGCGGCGCGGCCGTGCAGCGTCGCACCGTCCTGCTCACCGAGATCATGGATCCGGCGACCGAGGAGCCGGTGATGGCGCTGCTCAACGCCCGTCCGTGGACGACCGACGACATCGAGCGGCCTGTGGTGAACACGCTCGAGCAGTGGGACATCGTGAACCTGACGGCGGACACCCACCCGATCCACCTGCACCTGGTCCAGTTCCAGGCCACGGATCGGCAGCCGATCGAGGCCGAGGATTACCTGGAGGACGTGTTCGGCACCGAGATGCTCGACCCGTCACACATCGGGACCGGCACCCGGCCGTTCCCGCCGGTGGACTCGTACCTTGCCGGGCCGCCGCTGGCCCTGGACGCCTGGGAGTCCGGCTGGAAAGACACCGTGCAGGCGCATCCGGGCATGGTGACCCGCATCCTCGTCCCATTCGGTCCCGCGGCCGCCGCAGGCGTGCCGTTCGGCACGCGGACGCCGATCCCGTTCACGGGTCGCTACGTCTGGCACTGCCACATCCTCGACCACGAGGACAACGAGATGATGCTTCCCTACGAGGTGGTGGCCTGAGCGGGTGGAACGCGGGTCCGGCCCGGTGCCGGACGCTGCACCAGCAGCGCGGCCCCAAGGATCACCAGGCCGCCCGCGGCCTGCAGCAAGGTGAGGTGCTGACCAAGTACCGCGAACGCCAGCAGCGCCCCCGCCACGGGCTCGAGCAGCATCAGGACTGCGGTCCGCGTGCCGCCCAGCAGGCGCACGCCGCGCAGCAGCCAGGTCTTAGCCGCGGCTGCGCCGAGCACCCCGGCCACGATGACGGCCAGCCACGCGCCGGAATCGCCGCTCCATGCCAGCAGGCGGCCTGACGGCAGGTCGGTGAGCAGCGCGACAAGCGCTGCAAGCAGCGCTCCGCCGCCGAGCATCAGCGCTGTGGCCTGCTCCGCCGGCACGCGGGTGTAGCCCGCCCGCGACACGACCAGGTAACCGGCCTGGCAGCCAGCCGCGGCCAGTGCCCAGGCGACTCCCACCGGCGTCAGGCTCGCCTGGCCGACCTGGTCCCACAGCACCAGCGCCACGCCGCACAGCGCCAGCGCCAGCCCGGCGCTCCGCGTCGCGGTGAATCGCTCGCGCCCGATCAGGACCGATGCCGTGGCGACCAGCATCGGGTACGTGAAGTAGACGGCCAGTACCAGCGCCACCGCCATCTGGCCGTAGGCCGCGAAGAGGGCCAGGTTCAGGGTCGCGTTGGCGATCATGGCCGCGCCCAGGAGCACCTTCTCGCGCGGCGGCAGGCCGCGCAGCGGCACGTGCGAGGCGGGGTGCCAGGCCAGCAGTACGGCCAGAAGGCCGGCTCCGACCACCGCCCGCACGGTGACGAAGGTCGCCGATCCCATTCCGGCTCGGTAGGCGATGCCGGCCAGGCTGCCCAGGGTCGAGAAGGCGAGGGCGGCGGCCACCACCAGCACGGCGCCGCGCAGGGTGGGGGAGGCGAGGGACGTTCGCAGCGTGCGGGAAAGCGACCAGCCGCGGGCTTGCAGCTTGGCCATTGGCCGGGTCGCGGTCACGCCTGTCAGCGTCCCGCCGTGCCGGGCCGGCGTCAACCGGCCATGCGGCCCGATCCGCGGGCCATCCGGCCATGGGCCGGTCGCGTCCTGCAGGTGGCGAGCGGCCCCGCCGCGGACTAGGGCTGCTGGGCGCTGGCCAGGTACAGCTGCGTGCCGCCGCCCGAGGCGCTGCCGGACCCGATCTCCAGGATGTAATGCAGCATCCCGTCGCGGTAGAGGAGTGACGCGTCCCAGCATCGGCCGTCGACCGGGAAGTCGTCCTGGGTGATGACCGGCAGTTCGCCGTCGCGCTGCCAGGTGACCCCGTCCTGCGAGGTCGCGACGCCGCGGTCGGTGAGATCGGCGCCGGAGTACACCATCACCAGACCGTTCGGCGTGACGGCCACCCGCGGCCGGTCAAGCGAGCCGTCCTCCCACTCGGCGCTGGCCTCGAGCACCGGCTCCGCCGTCCGCGTCCAGGTGGCGCCGTCGGGCGAGATCGCCATGGCGATGACGCCCGGCCCGCCCGCCTCGGCGCGCGCGGTGTAGTACATCGCGTAGCCGTCGTCGGTCCGGACCACGGTCGGCCACGACAGGCCACCGGCGTCAAAGCCACCGTCCTGCGGCTCAAGGATCGGCTGGGGGTCGACCGTCCAGGGGCCCTCGGGCGCCGGCGCCGTGGCCCTGCCCAGGCGCCACGGCTCGAGCGAGGTGAGCGACTCGAGGATCAGGACCCACGTCCCGTCATCGGTGACGAAGCCGCTGGACACGTGGGCGCCGGTCGGCGCGAAGTCGATGCCCTGGGTGGTCAGCACCGGCGCGGCCTCGGCCAGCGTCCAGGTCTCGCCGTCGGGCGAGGTGAGGTGCGGGACCTGGGAGACCCCGGGGAACCCCGTGAACAGGTTGGCGAACATGTGGAACTCGCCATCGTGCTCGAAGACCGCACCGGGGTTGATGAAGGCCTCGTCCACCCCCGTCTGCTCACGGGTCACGACCGGGTCCGCCGAAGCGAAGGTGAACGTCGTCTGGGGCGCCTCGGCCGATGGCTCCGCCGACGGTGCCATCGATTCGGCCGATGGCGCCGGTGACGGGGTCCCGCCGCCGGAGGAGGCGGTGGAGCCTCCACACGCGGACAACGCCATGGCGGTGGCGAACAGGGCGACGAGCCCTCGGCGACGCGGGATGATCGAAAGCGGTGGCATCGGTTCCTCACTGCAGGCGTAGAATCATACGGATCCGTAATGACCTCTACGGATCCGTAAGGAAAAGGGTTCAAACCGATGACGGAAACAATGCCGCGCCGGCTCAGCCTGCTCTACCAGCTGTGGTTGACCAACATGGCCGCCCGCAGCCTGATGCGGGTCAGCATGGCCGCCTCGGACATGAGCGGCGAGGAGTACGGTCTCTACAGCTACCTGTACGCCAACGGTCCGCGGACGCTCTCGCAGGCCGCGCGCGATATCGGGATGCCGATCACCACCCTGGCCACCCTGCTGGCGCCGGCGCTGCGCGCCGGCGAGGTGGCCCGAGTGGCTCACCCACGGGACCGCCGCGCCAAGCTGCTGCGACTGACCGATGCCGGCCGCGAGCGGCTCGAGCGCGCCATCCCGGCATTCTCGGCCGGGTACCGCGCGGTGCTGGCCGACCTGGAGGCGACCGGGGTGGACCCGGAAGAGGTGTACGTGGCGCTCGCCGACCTGCGGAGCGCGATCGAGGGCGCGCTCGAGCGCCTCTCGGAGGAGCGCGCCGCGGAGGCCTGACAGTTCGCGCCCAGGCGCTGGACAGTCCGGCGTAGGATGCCGCCAGTGGTGGCGCCGCTGGCGCGACCCGCGCGGGGTGAGGCATCCGGGCAGTGGACGATATCGAGGAGATCCCGGTCGAGACGACGGCCGGGCATCGCCCGGACAGCACGGTGGGGGACCGGATGCTCATCGGGCTCGCCGCCATGGCGCTGCTGGGCGGCGCCCTCATTGCGATCGGCAACCTGCTGGCCAACCTGTCCGATGACGCAGTAGCCGCCACCTCGCCCACGGCGGCCGCAACGAGCTCCGCAGAGCCAAGCCGAACACCACGTCCCACGGCCACCCCTCGCCCGCTGCGGGAACTGACCGTCCAGCCGGGAAGCCCGGGGGAGCAGCCCGTGCCAGAGTTCGATCCGCCGGCCTGGATTCGTGCACTGGCCGACCTCCAGGTATTCCCCGACACCTCTACCGATGGGCAGCCACTGGGCGAGATCAGGGCCGGCGAGGTTGTCCTCGGCGACCCTGGCGGCGCGCCGGGCTGGTACTTCGTCCAGGAGCCGTTCGCAGGCGGCTTCATCCGCGTCGTCGGGGATGGCGGTGCGCCCGTGGCGGAGGTGCTTCCGGTTCAGCAGGGCTATGCACCGGGCGAGGTCTCGGGGCTGTTCGCCGGCCCCACCGGGTTCGTCGCGTATCTCCACGAGCCGGTGTCGGCATACCAGCCCTCGCGGACGGCGACCATCGGTTCCCGCAATGGCACGCAGTGGCAATCGGCCCGGGGTGCGGGGCAGTTCGGATACGGCACCTTCACGGCCGCCTGGGGGCCTTCCGGCCTGCTGGCGGCGAGCAGCCCCGACTGGGGTGGCGGCAACAAGCCGTGGCTGTGGGAATCGGCCGATGGAGCGAGCTGGGTCCCGATCGGTTCACTCGAGACGGGAAGAGACGGGTTCGTGGAGCAACTCGCTGGCTCAGCGGACGGGTACCTCCTGGTCATGCGCACGTCCAGCGGTGCGCCGGCGGTCTGGTTCTCGCCGGATGGCATCTCGTGGCAGGAGGGCCGCCTCCCCTTCACGCGCGCTCAGCCGGATCTCTTCGGCAGTCCGATGGTGCAGGTGATCCCCACCCCACATGGGTTCGCGGCGTCGAAGTCCGGCATGTTCGACGCCGCTCCGGCAGAGATCGCCCTTACCCGCAACGGACGAAGCTGGGTCACGATCGACGTACCCGGGGAGCCCGTCACGTCACTGCGCCTGGCGCTGGCCGGCGGGTGGCTGACCGGTCTCGGGCGAGCGGCAGACGGCAGCCCGCGAGCGTGGCACGGCGTGATCGGCCCGGCCGGTGGGCGCATGGTGCGATCCGCGGACCTGGAGCGCGCCTTCGAAGGCGCTGTCGTCAGCGCCCTCACCTCCGACGGCGAGCGTGCATATGCCTTCGGCTATGAGCGCCGCACCGGCAAGGAGCTGGGATGGATCGGCGACGGGGAAAGCTGGCGCAGCATGGCGGTGCCCGATTTCGGCGGCGTCATCCGCCATGCCGCGGCGGGGCCGCTGGGCCTGGTGGTGGCCGGGGCGCACGGCCACGAGTTCGTCCCGGCGCCACTGCTATGGCATCGTGGTGCGGACGGCACGTGGAAGCCGGACCGGGCTCCTGTCGTCCCGCCCCTGGCGCCCCCTTCGTCCGAGGAGTGCCCGCCGCCGCCCGAGGCGACGCTCGACTTCATCGCCATGGAGCCGGCGGTGGCTGTCGCCTGCCACGGTGATCGGCCGCTGACGGTGACCGTCTTCTCGGTACGGTGCCCGGACTGCTTCGGCGGAGGCCCGCCGGGCATATCCGGTCCGGCGTGGCTCATGGCGCCGCAGCACGGCCTCATGCTGATGCCGTTCGAGGCGGGCGAGGACAGCGGCTGGTGGCGCATCGCGGTTCTGCACCCGGACACCCCCTGGCGCGACGAATACGCCGGCTCGTGGCTCCGCCTCACGGGGCACTTCGACGACCCTGCCGCAGCAGACTGCGACTCCGGACCGCCGGAGGGCGCGGACGAATGGTGGATCGGCAGTGAGTTCGAGATCGCCGCATGCCGTCAGGCCTTCGTGGTCACCGAAGTGACCGTGGTCGGTGCGCCGGCCTGACCCCTACTGCGCGGTGACCAGCGAGGTAGCCGGCGCAGGCTCCGCCGAAGCGCCCGCCGCGGCCGACTCGGGCGCGCGGCACAGCTCCAGCGCCGCGATGGCGACCTCGATCTGGTCTCGGTCCGGACGCGCGGTGGTGAGCCGCTGGGTCAGGAGCCCGAACCGGTTCAGGGCGAAGCCGATGCCGCGCTGCCGAGAGCCCCAGCGCAGCAGCTCGTAGGCCACGGCGGCGGTCACCGGCAGGAACCCGATCCGCAGCGCCAGGTCGGTCAGCTCGCCCATGCGCGGCAGGACCGCCAGCATGAAGGTGTCGACGCTGGCGAGGATCACCAGGAAGCCGGTCCCGCAGCGCGGATGCGCCGGGTTGTGGCGGCTCACGTTCTCCACCGTCAGCTCCTCGCCGGCCTCGGCGCAGGCAATCGCCATGTGCTCCGCGCCGTGGTAGCTGAAGATCCGGCGGTAGCGCGCCACCCGCGTGACGCCCACCACGTAGACACCCAGGAACCCGGTCTTCACCAGCCCCTCCGAAAGTCGCTGAGCCAGCGTCGCCTCGAGCGCCGGATCGCGCCCGGTCAGCAGCAGCGGGAGTGCGGTGAAGATGAACAGCCCGATGGCAAGGCTGACCCCCACCACCCAGGCCAGCATCAGGGTCGGCAACGGCCGCAGCTCGCCGTGCTCTGCCATCACCGAGGAGTCGAGCAGGGCTCGCATGCCGATGCGGAACTGGACGCCCAATGCGCGCAGGCCGCGCAGGAAGGGCAGCGTCCAGGCGCCTGTGGCCGCCGAGATGGCGCCCTCCGCGCGATGGAGCTCACCGTCCGGCCTGCGCATGGCGACCGCCCAGCGCTCGCCGGTCCGGATCAGGACGCCCTCGACCAGGGCCTGGCCGCCGAAGACCGGCGTTGAGCGGGAATGGGATGCCAACGTACGGATGCCCCCCTTGGCTGCTCGGGATGCGGCGAGTGTCGCTGCCTGGCGGCGCGGCGCGCCATGGGCAGTTTAGCGCCGCCGGCGCAGCCCATCCGTACGGTGGCAGACCCTCAGCGCTTTCGCAGCAGCGCCACCAGCAGGGCGGCCAGCGCGGCAACGCCGCCCACCACGGCCAGCGAGGCGGAGCGGCCGAAGATGACCCTGCCGCCCTCCTGCACCTCGAGCTGTGGCGTCAGCGCGAAGACGGCCGTGCCGCTGCGTCCCACACGAATCCGGCGCGCGATGGCGAAGCCGCTGCCCGCCTGCTCCATCGTGACGCCGCCGGCCGACAGGATTGCCTGCGCCCCGCCCTGCCGGATCGAGGTGTCGCCTCCCGCGACGATGATCCCGGCCCCGGCCTGGTGGACCTCCACCTCGCCGCCGGCGAAGATGCTACGGGCGATCCCGCGCTCCAGCTCCACCTCGTCGCCGGCGATCACGACGCCGGTCAGGGAGTTCTTTAGCTCGACGTCGACGCCACGGACCAGCGCATTGAGGCTCACCAGTGAGCCGCCGGCGGACTTCGGCTCGCTGCCACCCGCCTCGAGCGCCTTCTCCGCGTTGGCCTCGGCCTCCTCGGCCGCCATCGTCTCGTCCAGCCTGATCTTGGTGTCCTGCGTCTCGGTCATGCCATCGCCGCCTTCCTTACAACCATGGACTCGTTCGGGACCGATGTTGCCGCATGCAGCGTGCCGCCACCAGTCGGGCGGCAACAGGGCCGTCCCGCCCGAAATTGCTGAGCCATCTGCGCATTTGCGGCTAGCTGGAGCTCCCGCTCGCCGGTTGAGGCGCTATCGTCCGCCGATGCTTGACGCGGTGTGGGCCGGGCTGCTGGCCGGCTACGCCATCGCCATACCGATGGGCCCGATCACCATCCTGATCGTGGACATCGGCCTGACCCGCGGATTCCGGCCAGCGGCGGCCGCCGCGGCCGGGGCCGCATCGGCCGACGGGATCTACGCCACCGTCGCCGGCCTGTTCGGTGCGGCGCTGGCTGCGGCGCTGGGACCGGTGATCCTGCCCGCCCGCCTGCTGGGCGCCGGGGTGCTCGGGGTGCTGGGGCTGCGTGGACTGCTGCTGGCCATGCGCCGCGTGGGCAGGAGCGGCATCGGGAGGCACCTCGGCCAATCCGGCGCGCGGCGTACCTACGTGCTGCTGCTGGCGCTGACGATCGCCAACCCCATGACGTTCGTGTACTTCTCGGCCCTGACGCTGGGCCTGCCGGCCACGGCGACCGCGGGCGCGATGGAACGGCTGGCGTTCGCGGCGGCCGCCTTCACTGCGTCACTGAGCTGGCAGCTGCTGCTCGCCGCAGTGGGGTCACTGCTGCATGGTCGCCTGCCACCGACGGCCGTCGCCGTCACGCGCGCCGTGGGCGCACTGATCGTGCTGGCCTTCGCCGCCCGGATAGCGCTCGATGCCGTGAACCGCTGAGCGCGGCGCGGAGGATCAGAGGCCGACGCTGCCGGCGTGACGCATGCCGTCGACGAGGGCACGGACCTCGGGGTCGGACGCGTTGCGGTCGATGATCGCCAGGTAGCGCTCCTCCTCGAACAGGTGGATGCGCATCATCACGAAGAGGCGGTACAGCACACGCCGCAGGACGAGCTCGTCGCGCACGGAGATCGGTCCATCCGGCAGCTGTTCGCGTATCCGGCGAACCTCGTCCAGCAGGCGCCGCATCTCCTGGTGCTCGCGGCGCATGGGCGCCATGGCGCGCGGGTCTTCGAGGAGCTGGTCCAGCTCCGGGTACAGGGTGCGCTCCGCCATCTCCATATGCGGGATCAGCTGCTCGTCGATGAAAGTCAGCCGCTCGCCCAGGCGCTCGCGCACGACCCCGCCGGTCAGGCCGGCGAGCTCGTCGGCCAGGACCCGCAGCTCGTCGACGTGGGGGAGCAGCTCGGCATGGTGCTGGTGACCGACCTTGAGTGTCATGGTGTTGGCTTCCTCCGCGCTCACGCCGGAGCGCTGCTTCAGGCTGGGGATGCCGCGGGCGCGCCCGCGGCCAGTCCGGCATCGAAGGCCGCCAGATCGGCCTCCAGCACCTGCGGCCGCTTGGAGCCGACGACTTCGGTGATCGCGCGCCGAACCGATGCCGGCGTGACGATCCCGCTGCGCGAAACGAGGGCGCCCAGCGCCACCACGCTGACCAGCTTGTCGTCGCCGGCCTCCGCTGCAAGGCGAGTGCATTCCAGGCGCAGCTCGTCCACGCCACTCACCGGGGCCGGCTCGGACACCAGTGAGGCGTTGACGATCAGCAGTCCGCCATCGGTCAGCCGCGGCGCGAACTTGGCCAGCGAGGGCGGGTTCATCACCACGGCCGCGTCGTATCGGTCCACCACCGGCGAACCGATCTCGTCGTCGCCGACGATCACGGTGCACGACGCGGTTCCGCCGCGCATCTCGGGGCCATAGGAGGGGATCCAGAACGTCTCGAGCCCGTCGCGGATGGCGGCGCGCGCCAGGATCTGGCCGGCGAACAGCAGTCCCTGCCCGCCGAATCCGGCGAAGACGACCGATCGTTCCACCTAGCCCTCCTTCGGGACCGATGCAGCGGCCGCCCTGCGGTCGAGCAGGACCCCGGTCGGGTACGTCTCGGCCACCTCGTGCAGGTGCTCCATCGACTCGTGGGCGGTCATCCCCCAGCCGACCGGGCAGTTGGAGAGCACCTCGACGATGGCGAAGCCCTCCCCGTCGAGCTGGGCTTGGCAGGCGCGCTTGATCATTGCCTTCGTCTTGCCGACCTGCGCCGGGTCGCCCACCGAGCCGCGCGCCGCGTAGGCGACGCCGGGGAGCAGGGCCAGCATCTCGGTCATCGGGATCGGGTAGCCGGCCGTCGATGCCTCGCGCCCGGTGGGCGTGGAGGTCGTCTTCTGGCCCAGCAGCGTGGTCGGCGCCATCTGGCCGCCGGTCATGCCGTAGATGCCGTTGTTCACGAAGATGGCCGTGATCAGCTCCCCCCGGCCCGCGGCGTGGATGATCTCGGCGGTGCCGATGGCCGCCAGGTCACCATCGCCCTGGTAGGTGAGCACGAAGGCATCCGGGCGAACGCGACGGACGCCGGTGGCGACCGCCGGCGCGCGGCCATGCGGCGCCTCGATCCAGTCGAGCGCCAGGTAGTCGTAGGCGAAGACCGCGCAGCCGACCGGGGCGACGGCGATGGTCCGCGGGCCGAGCTCGAGATCGCCGAGCACCTCGGCCAGCAGGCGGTGCACGATCCCGTGGCCGCAGCCCGGGCAGTAGTGCGTGGACCGCCCGGTCAGCAGCTCGGGCGGGGCGTAGATCAGGCGGCCGGGACGCTCCCCGGCGTTGACGGTCATGGCGCGACCTCCAGCTGCCGCAGCGCGGCCAGGATCTCGTCGGGAGTGGGGACCATCCCACCGGTGCGCCCGTGGAAGGCCACCGGGCAGCGTCCCTCGACCGCCAGCCGCACGTCCTCGACCATCTGGCCTGCGGAGAGCTCCACCACCAGGATCCCGTGGACCCGGGTGGCCAGCTCGGCCAGCGGCGCCGACGGGAAGGGCCACAGGCTGATCGGACGCAGCAGGCCCGCTCGCAGGCCGGCGTTCCGCGCCGCGATCACCGCCCCGCGAGCCACGCGCGCCGCGGTGCCGTAGGCCACGATCACCAGCTCGGCGTCGTCGAGCTGCTCGCCGGTCCAGCGCACCTCCTCGGCCGCGATGCGCGCGTACTTGGCCTGCAGCGCGAGGTTGTGCTCCTCGAGCTTCTCCGGCTGCAGGTGCAGGGAACGGATGACCCGCGGCGGCCGTCCGTCGGCACCGGTGATGGCCCAGTCGAAGTCGTGGCGCTCAGGGGTTCGGAAGCGCAGCTCGACCGGCTCCATGGCCTGGCCCAGCATCCCGTCGGCCAGGAGGATGACCGGGGTGCGGTAGCGCTCGGCGATTTCGAATGCCTGCGCCACCAGCTCCACGGCCTCGCCGATGCTCGCCGGCGCCAGCACCGGCACGCGGTAATCGCCGTGGCCGTGGCCCTTGACCGCCTGGAAGTAGTCGCTCTGCGACGGTCCGATGCTCCCCAGCCCGGGTCCGCCGCGCATGACGTTGACCAGGACCAGGGGCGTCTCGGACCCGGCCATGTAGCTCATCGGCTCGGCCATCAGGCTCATGCCCGGGGACGATGAGCTGACCATGACCCGGGCCCCGGTGGCGGCGGCCCCCAGCGCCATGTTGATGGCCCCCAGCTCGCTCTCGGCCTGGACGAAGGCACGCCCCAGCTCAGGCATGCGCCGGGCCATCCACTCCAGCAGCTCGGCCTGCGGAGTGATCGGGTACCCGAAGTACGCGTCGCAGCCGGCCTGGATGGCGGCCTCGGCGATCGCCTCGTTGCCCTTCATCAGGACCCGGTGGCTGCGGTCCACGGCGGTGGCGGTGGTCATCGCTTCGCCTCCGTCCTGGGGGCGGCGTAGACGGTGAAGACCGCGTCGGGGCAGACGCGCGCGCAGAACGCGCAACTGGTGCAGGCAGCGGGATCGGTGAGCTGGATCGGGTGGTAGCCGAGCGCGTTGACCACGGCCAGGTCCAGGGCCAGGCAGTGCTTCGGGCAGGCGTGGACGCAGAGCTCACAGCCCTTGCATCGGTCTTGCGCGATCTCGAGCGGCAGGAACGCGGTCAGGGTCGTCATCCGACCCGAGGCTGCTCCCGTACCTACGCTGGGCCAAGAGCCGAATGGACCGTCTGCCACGGCCATCCGGCGCGTCGGCGGTGGCGGCCCGGGATCCTGACCGGCCGAATGACGTACCCGCCCTGCGACGTCGGCCCGATTCGGTTGGCGCGCGGCTTGCATAGCCTTCCGGTCAAGGGGAGCACCAGACGAGGAGAGAAAATGCTGCGAGGAGCACCGTTCGACCGCGGCGAGCCCACCGGCAAGCGCGTCTCGGACGCGGAGCTGGGCCTGGCCGCCGTCATGGTCGGCGTCGTCGTCCTGCTGGCGACGATCCTGGTCCCGATCGTCGGCTAAGCCGCGCGCATCTTGCGACATCGTGAGACTTGACGGTACACGTCGTCGCACATAGTCTCGCGGCGTGGCACGCGCGACGGTCGATCCCAGCATTCGGCGGAGGGTCGTCAGCACGGCTCGCCGCCTGGCCGCAGCACAACCTCACGTCCCGATCAGCCGCATCGCGGCGGAGGCGGGCGTCTCTCGCGCGACCTTCTACCGTCACTTCGGTTCGCGCGCGGCGTTGCTGGACGAGCTCGATGTGGCCCCCGCGCCCGACAGCCGGGAGCGGATCCTGGAGACCGCGGCGGAGATGCTCCAGCGTCGGCCGTGGGCGTCGATCGCCATGGACGAGGTCGCGAGCTCGGCTGGCGTCAGCCGCGCCACCCTCTACCGCCTCTACTCGGGGAAGGCCCATCTCCTCGGCGCCCTGATCGAGCGGTTCGCTCCGTTCGACGGCGTCCTGGCCATCCTCGACGCGCACCGCCATGAGCCGCCGCAGGTCGTCCTGCCGCAGCTGGCCCACGCCATCGTGCGCAGCGTCGAGCCGCGGCTGGGCGTCATCCGCGCCCTCCTGATGGAGACGACGTCCGGATCTGCCGACAACCTTCCCGGCATCCGCCCCGTGCTGCAGCGAACGCTCGGTGCCCTCGGGGGATACCTGCAGACCCAGATGGACGCCGGCCTGCTTCGGCCGATGCCGCCGCTGCTCGCGCTCCAGGCCCTGGTGGGGCCGATCACCTTCCACCTGCTTACCCGGCCGGTGGCCGGACAGGTCATCGGTCTCGAGATGAGCGCCGATGACGCGGCCGAACAGATCGCGATGGCCGTTCTCGAAGGCCTGCTTCCGTGACGAAGCCGACGGGACCGGAGGCCGTGCGCGTTGCCGGCCTGCACAAGAGCTTCGGGCCACTCGTGGCGCTGGACGGAATCGATCTCGCCGTGCCGCCCGGCCAGGTCTACGGCCTGCTCGGACCGAATGGCGCCGGCAAGACCACGCTGATCCGGTGCCTGGTCGGTCTGCTGCACTGGGAGCAGGGTGAGGTGGAGGTCCTCGGCCGGCGCATGCCGGACGAGTCGGTCCTGGCCGAGATCGGGTACATGACCCAGGCGGCAGCGCTCTACGGCGACATCACCGCAGAGGACAACGTGCGCTTCTTCGCCGCCATTCATGGGACCGGCGACATTGACGCGGCGCTCCGCTTCGTGCACCTCGAGGATCGGCGCCGGTCCGTGACCGCCACCCTCTCCGGGGGGATGCGGACCCGCCTCTCGCTCGCCTGCACCATCGTCCACCGGCCGAGGCTCCTCCTCCTGGACGAGCCGACGGTGGGCGTCGACCCGCAGCTTCGCGCCGAGCTGTGGGACGGCCTGCGGGCCATGGCCGCCGATGGCGCAACGATCATCGTCTCCAGCCACGTCATGGACGAGGCGGAGCGCTGCGACAGGTTGGGGCTGATCCTCGACGGCCGGCTCCTGGCCGAGGGCAGCGCCGACGAGCTCCGAACGCAGGCCGGGACCGATCGCCTGGAGGACGCGTTTCTCGCGCTGGCCGCGCAAGGGACGCGGGCGGACGCGCCATGAGCCTGCGCCGGACGCTGGCCATCACGCGTCGCCTGCTCGCGCAGTTCCGCCACGATCACCGCACCCTGGCCCTGCTGTTCGTGGCGCCGATCCTGATCCTGGGCATCTTCGCGCTCCTGTTCGAAAACGGAACGTCGCCGGCCGCGCTCGGCGTCGAGAACCTGGACCGCGGCGGTCTCGGATCCCGGCTGGTGACCCGGCTGGAGGCATCGGAGCTAGTCGCCGTCGAGGAGGCGTCCCGCCCGGAGCTGGACCAGTCGCTCGAGGATGGCGAGCTGGACGGGTTCCTGGTCCTGCCCGCCGACCTTACCGAACGGCTGGGAAGCGGCGAACTGGGGATCGAGCTCCACGTGCGCGGCACCGACCCCGGGTCAACGGCGGCGATCCAGCGAGCCATGGCGCAGGCCTTCCCGGAGGCGCTGGCAGGCGTCTTGCCCCCGACCGGCGCGGGTCCCCCGGCGCTCGACGTCGAGCCGATCTACCGCTACGGCGGAGCCGAGCTGGACACGCTCGACCTGCTGGGCGGCCCCTTCATCGGCCTCGTCGTCTTCTTCCTGGTGTACGTGGTGACCTCGGTCTCGTTCCTGCGCGAGCGCACGCTCGGCACGCTGGAGCGCCTCATGGCCAGCCCGTTGCGCCGATCCGAGATCGTGGTCGGCTACATGGCCGGCTTCACGGTGATCGCGCTCGTCCAGGCGGTGGAGGTCCTGGTCTTCAGCGTCTGGCTGCTGGACCTGTACAACGCCGGCAACCTGCTGCTCGTCTTCCTGATCGAGGTGCTCCTGGCGCTGGGCGCCATCAACCTGGGCATCTTCCTGTCGACCTTCGCGCGCAGCGAATTCCAGGCGGTCCAGTTCATCCCGCTGGTGATCACGCCGCAGATCCTGCTCTCCGGCCTGCTGGTGCCCGTCGCCAGCGAGCCGGAGTGGCTGCAACTCGTGTCGAACGTCATGCCGCTGACCTACGCGGTCGACGGCCTGAAGGCGATCATGCTCGAGGGACGCGGCCTGGAGTCCGGCGGCCTGCTGACCGATCTTGCCGTGCTGGCCGGTTTCGCGGTCCTGGCGTTGCTGGCAGCATCGACCACCCTGCGCCGAACCGTGGCCTAGGCGCGGCGCTCGAATCGGGGGAGCGCCAGGCCGCTCGCGCCGGCCATGGCCAGGAGGACGAGTGCGCCGCCCGCGAGCTGCACGACGGAGAGGCGCTCGCCGAGCAGCAGCCAGCCTCCCAGCGCGGCGGTGGGCGGGTTGAGCAACAGGAAGGCCGACGCGCGCCGGGCGGGCAGCCGTCGCATCCCTGTCACGACCAGCACCGCGGCCAGGGCCCCGGGACCCACCGCCAGCCAGATGACCGCCGCGGCCGCCTCGGGCAGGACGATGCCGTCCAGTCCCGGATCGCCCAGGATCGGGATCAGGGCGCCGATCCCGATGCCGCTCATGCCAAGGGCCACGAGCGCGACGCTCGGTCCGGGAAGGCCGAACGGTCCGGACCATCGACGCGAGAAGACCAGGAAGAGCGCGAACGACACCGCAGCCACCAACCCCACGCCGATGCCCACCGCCAGGTCAGCAGAATGGCGCAGGTCGCCCAGGAGCGCGGTCCCGACCAGCGCCACCGCCAGCGAGACGATGGTCCTGCCCTCTGGCCGCTCGCCCAGGAGGGGGACCGCCAGGGCTGCCGCGAGCACGGCGTACAGGCCCGCGACGAAGGCGGTGACGGTGGCGCCGGCCATTGCCACCGCCACGTTCATGGCCACGATGAAGATGCCCCCGCCGAGCAGGCCAAGCACTCCCAGGCGCAACATGGCGGGCGTCGAGAGCCGGGCCGGCCGCATCGCGCCGGCCGCCGGGGCCAGGAGGATTGCACCCAGCAGCGCCGCGCCCAGGAGCCCTCGCGCCGCTGCCGCGCCAAGCGGCGTGAAGGAGCGCAGGGCGAAGGCGGTGGCCACGTAGGCGGAGCCGTAGAGGACGGCAGCCATGGTGGCCGCCGCGGCCCCGCGGGGGTCGAGCCGGTCCATCGGTGCATTGTCACCGCCTGCCAACCGGCCATGGCCGTGGACCGTCGTCAGCCCTCGCCGGTCGTGATACGGCGGCGGGTCGAGACGTCCACCTTTGTCTCGCGGCCCTCGTGCGCGGGGTGCTCGACCAGGGCGATGAGGCGGCTGGACATGAAGCGCCCGGTGCGCACCGGGGTGCCGCCGCGCGTGACCTCGCTCACCTCGACCACGCCGCGGGAAGTGGCGACCTCGATTCGGCGGCCGTTGCGCGTCGCCTCGATGACGAAGGTCTGCGTGCCCTGGCCGGTATCGACGACGGCCTCCACCCGATCGCCCTTCATCGGCGCATCGTAGGCGCCGGGAGGATGCTGCGCCAGCCCCGGATCAAGGCAGCGGGTGGCGCGTGGAGGTCTCCTTCACCCAGTAGCCGGCCATCGCGCCGTCGATGATGTACAGCCACCAGCCCTTGCGGTTGGGAATCCGGATGCGTTTCACCATGTTCGCCCCGGAGTTGTACCCGAGCGCCAGCGTCCGCTTGCCGAGCGACGTGCCATCGGTGGCGAAGCGGTGTCCCACGTGGCTGCCGGCCGCGAACCAGACGCGCTGCTTCGGGACGAAGAGCGGATCCGGTGGCTCCAGGACCCTGGTGCTGCTACGACTTGGCAACGGGTCGCTGCGGAGCGCCACCTTCCCCGTGGCTCGCACCCAATACCCTGCCAGCGCTCCGTTGGCCATGTAGAAGTACGTCCCCTTCCGGCCGGGGAGCCGGCCCAGCTTGGCGGTGTTCGCGTTGGAGTTCCGGGTCAGCGTCAGGCTCTTCGTTCCGATCACCCCGCCCTGCTTGTCAATTCGGAAGCCCGTGTACGTCCCGACCTTGAAGAGCACCTGAAGGGTTGGGTCGAGGCGCGGCGAGCTCGGAAGCAGCTCCGCGCTGGTCGGTGCCTGCGTGGGCGTGGGGGTCGGCGTCGGCGTGGGCGTGGGGGTCGGCGTCGGCGTGGGCGTCGGCGTCGGGGTCGGCGCGGCGACAGGCGCCAGATAGATCCGCGAAGACTCCTGGACCCAGTATCCGGCCAGCCCGCCGTTGGTCACGTAGAACCAATAACCGCTGCGGCCGGGGATCGCCTGCCGCTTGCTCGTCTCGGCCGCCGAGTTGTGCCCCAGGCTCATGCGCCGGCTGCCGACAATGGCGCCATCGGCGTCGAACCGGTATCCGACGTGGTCGCCGGCAAGGAAGACCAGCCGCGTACCGGCGGCGAGGAGCGGGGCGGACGGAGCCAGGAAACTGGTCGCCGGTGCGCTGCCGTGCGCGGCGCGATGGACAGCAGCGTAGGCGTCGATCCGCCCGCGCTGCGAGATGGGATACGGCGTCGGCACGGTCGACTCGACCAGGATCGATTCGATCTGCGCCCCGCTCAGGGCGGGGTTCCGCGACTCGACCAGCGCGGCCACGCTCGACACGACCGGGGCCGCAGCGCTCGTGCCGCAGAAACTGTGATACGCGCTCCACATGATCGTGGTGTAGGTGCAGCCCGGGGCGGCCAGAGTCACCCACGCGGACGAGTAGTTCGACCACGAGTAGCGCAGGTCCATGTCGGTGGTGGCCGCCACGCTGATCACGTGGTCATAGGCGCCCGGGAAGAAGTAGCTGGTGGACCCGCTGTTGCCGGCCGATGCGATGACCACCGCGCCCCTGGAGCGGGCATAGGCGATGGCGTTGTAGAGCGTGCTGCCGCCGGTCGGGCCGCCGAAGCTGAGGTTGATGACATCGGCGCCGTTGTCAGCGGCCCAGGCGATGCCCTCCGCGGCCACGCTCCAGTAGCCGGTTCCCTCGGCGCCGAGGGTCTTGATCGGCATCACCCGACAGCCGCTGCAGCCTCCGCTCACCCCGATGCCGTTCGAGGCGAGCGCCGCGACCACCCCGGCCACGGCGGTGCCGTGGCCGTTGTCATCGGCCGGGTTGGCGTCGTCGTTGACGAAGTCGTAGCCGGGGACGAGCTGTCCTGCGAGATCCGGGTGGTTGGCCTGCACGCCGGTGTCCACCACGGCCACGACCGTGCTCACCGACCCGCGGGTGATGTCCCACGCCTTCGGCGCGCGAACCTGCCGCTGCTCCCACTGGTAACCCCACAGCGGGTCGCTGGGGGTCCAGTCGGCCTCCACCAGCGCATCGGCCTCGACGTCGGTCACCAGCGGGTCCGCCGCCCACCGCGACCGGGCGTTGGCGACGGCCGTCGCCGGCAGCTCCACCACGCGCACGTTCAGCTGGGGGATGCGACCGACCACGCGACCGCCGGATGCCTCCGCGGCCCGGTCGGCCTGCCAGGTTCCAGCCCCATCGGCGAAGGTCACGACCAGCCTGACGGGCTCCTGGGCCGCCGTCGACGGCAGCGGGGCGGCGACCGAGGAGGCGACCAGGGCCAGGGCCAGGAGGGGAGTGCTGCGGAGTCGTGGGCGGGGACGTGACACTGAGGCACCTCGGGTTGCTTCGCTCGGTTCCGTGCCACGTCCGCCGTGCCCTGCCGCAGGCCCGGTTCCGCCCCCGGCTCGGTGCATCGGTGAACGGCTCGCGGCTGCGGAAAGGTTCGGTCAGCAGGGGTTGAGTGCGACAGGGAGCCGATGGTCCCATCGGCAAGGCCGATCGGGTAGGTCGCTCGGTTGGCAAGCGACGGTTCGCAGGTCCACCTGTCCGGAGGCGGCGCGTTGTGCAAGTTGCGAGGCCCGATCTGGTACAAGGCGCGCCTGCGGGTGCATTGTCGAAAGGAACGCCGATTCCGGCCCGGGTTCGTGCTCGGCAAGTGGCCGACTCCACGGGCGCCGGGCCGACTCGCCCGCACTACGCGCGCATCGGCGCACGTTGTGCAAGTCCTGGGACCGCGCAGCGCCGAATGCGCGGCCGGCGTGCGTAGCGCGCTCACCGATCGGGCACCATTGGGTCGATGCATCCCCACGAGACGGCGCGGCAGGCCATGCGCACCAGGTCGGGCGCGTCCCGCCTGGCGTTCGCCGCCACGCTGGCGTTGATGATGGGGGCCGGCACCTACGCCGGATACGCGTTCGGAGTCCTGGGTCCGGACCTGCGGCGCGACTTCGCCCTGAGCCGCTTCGAGCTCGGGCTGCTGACCACGGCGTTCTTCCTGGTGGGCGGCGGCCTCTCCCTGGTGGCTGGCCGCGCGGCCGACCGATTCGGGGCACGGCGGGTCATGTTCGTGGCCTTCGCCGTCTCGGCCACCGCCCTGGCGGGCATGGCGCTCTCGCCCTCCTACCCGGTGCTGCTGGGCGTGGCGGCGTTCGCCGGTGTGGCGCTCGCAGCCGGGAACCCGGTCACCAACAAGCTGATCGCCATTCACATGCCTCCCGGGCGGCGCGGCCTGGTGATGGGCGGCAAGCAGTCAGGGGTGCAGGTCGGTGCTTTCCTGGCCGGCGCGGCGCTGGCCCCCGCCGCCGTTGCGGTTGGCTGGCGAACCGCCCTCGGGTGGAGCGCGCTCATCCCGATCGCCGGCATCCTGCTGGCGGTCGCGGTGATACCCGCCGACCGCCACACGCAGTCGGCCGCGGCCGAGGGGCGCAGCGGCCCGCTGCCGCGCGGCGTGTACTGGCTGGCGGCCTACGCCTTCCTGATGGGCAGCGGGGTGGCGACCATCAATGCCTACCTGCCGCTCTACCTGGTCGAGCGGGCCGACGCGACGCCCGAGCTGGCCGGGGGGGTGGTCGCCACCATCGGCCTGGTCGGCATCTTCTCGCGCATCGCGTGGGGCTGGGCGAGCGAGCGGATGAGCCACTTCAGCCTGCCGCTCCTTCTGCTGGGATTCGGGGCGGTGGCGGCCGTGCTCCTGGTCGCGGCGGTCGAGTGGGCCGGCCTGTGGCTGGCCTGGCCGGCCGCGGCCCTGTTCGGCGCTTCGGCGGTTACCTGGAACTCGGTCGGCATGCTGGCGGTCATCACGACTTCCGGCGTGGGCATGGCGGGGCGCGCCTCCGGCGCGGTGACGTCAGGCTTCTACATCGGCTTCGTGGCCAGCCCGATGCTCTTCGGACTGCTGGTGGACCGAATATCGGGCTATACGCTTGCCTGGCTGCTGGTGGCAGGCACCTTCTCGCTCACCGCGCTGGTGATCGGGGCCTGGCGGCGCTCCGAGCCAGCCGCCGGACACGCGGGCTGAAAGCGTCGCCTCAGTCGACCCGCAGCAGGGCGCCGATCAGGGCCGCGGCCAGTGCCGCCGTGCCGGCGATCAGCACCAGGCGCAGGCCGTCGCGCCACCAGACGCGGCGGGTGACGCCGGCCGTGGCCGAGCCGAGGCCGAAGAGCGCCAGGATCGAGATGAGCAGCGAGGTCGCGACCGCCGGAGCGAGCGGCAGGAACAGGAAGGGGACCAGCGGCAGCAGGCCGCCGGCCAGCGCCGCTACGCCGGTCACGATGGCCGCGCCACCGGGCCCCAGGCGAGCCGTCGGTCGGTTCTCCGGCGCCGGCCGCTCGAGTGCATCGAGGTCCATCTCCGCCCGGGTCGCCGTGTAGAGGACGCCGCCCATCGAGACCGCCTCGGCGACCGCGGCGGCGGTGCCGGCCAGTGCCACCAGCTCGGCGCGCCCGGCGCCTATGGCCACGCCCAGCACCACGGCCAGCACGTTGGTCAGGTTGTCCTGGGCGCCCATCAGCACCTCGCGCACGGTGGCGCGCTCCAACAGCGCGCGGCGCGCGTCACGGCGCCCGGCCTCTTCGGGCAGCACCTCTTCTCCGACCGCAGCGACTCCTTCCATGCCCCGATGTTGGGCTTGCACAGCGCTTCGCTGTAGGGCCGATCGGCCCCCGGCCCCCGGCCATTCGGCGCCCGGATGGCGGGCCGGCGCGCCGGACGCCCCTGAACGCGCGCGTGCCCGCGCGGCGTATTGATCGGCATGGGAGGGCAACGAGCGCTGGCTTGCCTGGCGGTGGGGATGCTCGCGGCAGGTTGCGGGGCCGATCCCGGCCCGTCACCGTCCGGCCTCGCCGGCCAATCGGTTCCGCCATCTGCCCCGGCAACGCCGGCCGCCACGAGCCCCGAATCCGCGGCTGCGCGGCCGAGCGCAACCGCCACGCCCGCAGGAGAGCTGGTCTTCAGCCAGCAGACCTACCCGGTGCCCGCTGGGTCGCGACCGCACGACGTCGCGCCGGCCGCCGACGGCGGGGTGTGGTACACGGCCCAGGGCAGCGGTGAGCTCGGCTGGCTGGACCCGGAGAGCGGCGAAATCCGCGAAGTGCCGCTGGGCCCGGGATCGGCGCCGCACGGGGTGATCGTGGGACCCGACGGCGCGGCGTGGGTCACCGACTCCGGGCTGAACGCGATCGTCCGCTTCGATCCCGTCACCCTGGCGGTGGAGGTGCACCCGCTCCCCGCCGAGGTGCCCTACGTCAACCTGAACACCGCGGCCTTCGACGGGGACGGGGTCCTGTGGTTCACCGGGCAGTCGGGCTGGTACGGGAGCCTGGACCCCGCTGACGCCAGCGTGCGTGTCTTCCGCGCGCCGCGTGGTACCGGTCCGTACGGTATCGCCGCCACGCCGGACGGGGAGATCTGGTACTCGTCGCTGGCCGGCTCGTACCTGGGGGCGGTGGATCGCGCCAGCGGCGAGGTCCGCGTGGTAGACCCGCCGACGGCCGGCGCCGGGCTGCGACGGGTCTGGTCCGACTCGACCGGACGTCTCTGGGTGGCGGAGTGGTTCGCCGGCCAGGTCGGCGTCCACGATCCCGCGGACGGCAGCTGGCGCGAGTGGCCGCTCCCCGGCCCGGCGCCGCAGGCCTATGCCGTGTACGTCGACGAGACCGATGCGGTGTGGCTGACCGATTTCGGCGCAAACGCCATCGTCCGCTTCGACCCGGTGAGCGGCGAGTTCCTGAGCTTCACGCCGGACGATGGCCGCACGGCGAACGTCCGTCAGCTCCTCGGCCGGCCCGGCGAGGTGTGGGGTGCCGAGTCGGCAGCGGACCGCCTGGTGGTGGTCCGCTACTCCCGGTAGGGTGCCGGGCGTCGCTATCATCGGTCCATGGCAGGCGTCCGCCGTCGCTCCTCGCTCCTGTTCGACCTGTTCGCCGCCGGACAACGGGCGCGCTCGCTGCTGGCCGCCGCCATGGAAGGCTGTGGCCTGACGCCGGACGAGTACGCGGTCTACAGCACGCTGGTCGAGTTCGAGCCGCTTTCGCCGACCGAGATGGCGCAGGTAGTGGGCATGCCGCCCACGACGATGTCGCATTACGTGCGCGAGATGCGCGACCGCGGCCACGTCCAGGAGGAGCCGAACCCCCGCGACGGGCGCTCCCGCATGCTGCGCCTGTCGGCCGAGGGCCGCGCCGCGCATCGGCGTGCGAATGCCGCCTTCGAGGAGGCCTATTCGCGGTTCGTGAGCGGCATCGACGACCCGGCGGCGGTGAAGCGGGCGCTGGAGGAGGTCGAGGCAGCCGCCGACCTGGCGCTGGATCGGCTCGCGCGCGACAGCCGCGCGAGAGCGGGGTGAGCCGAGGCTGAACCTTCTCGACCCTGCGGCACTACTACCATCTGGTACTAGTTAGCGGGAGTCCGATGCGCCGTTTCCACCGCAGCCTGGCCGGAAGCTGCCTCGCCGTGATCCTGTTCGGATCGGTGGGGGCCTGCACCTTCAGGACCGATGAACCGGCTTCCGGGATGCCAAGCGTGCCCGTCAGCGCAGGCGCCCACGCAAGTCCATCGGCGCTGGAGGCCGCCCGCGCGGAGATCGACCGTGCCGTGGAGCGCCTGGAGCAGATCCACCCCGAGCCGTTCCACGCCATCGACCGCGCCGCATTCGTGTCGGAGCTGCAGGCGCTGAAGGAGCGCCTGCCGTCGCTGGAACCGGAGCAGGCCGCCGTGGAGCTCATGCGCACCTGGGCGCTGCTCTCCACCGAGCGCGATGGGCACCAGTTCGCCCTCCCGCTCGATGTCGACGGCGAGCCGGTGCTCCCGATCCGCGTCTACGAGTTCGCGGAGGGTGTCTTCGTGACCGATGCCATGCAGCCATACGGCGACCTGGTCGGGACGCGGCTGATGGCCGTCGGTGATACGGCGATCGACGAGGTCCTGGACCGCCTGGAGCCGCTCGTCCCGCGCGATGGGCCTGCCACGGTGCCGTCCTTCAGGCCCCTCTACCTGCTGCGACCCGCCGTGCTGCGGGGCCTGGGCCTGGTGGACAGCGGCCCGGTGCCCGTCAGCGTTTCGGGCCCCGACGGCAGCGCGCGCACGGTCGAGCTGCAGCCGGTGTCGGGCGCCGAGTTCCGCGAATGGGCCGGCTGGCTGCCCTTCCACGGGCTGGCACCGCGCGCCGAGCTGCGCCATACGCGCCACACCGACCCGAACTTCGCGCTGGAGCCGATGCGCGACGGCGAGGTGCTCTACGTCCGGTTCTCCCGCGTCGCGTCCGTGCCGAGCGGCGCGATCGAGGAGCTGCGGCGCCTGGCCGCCGCGCCGCAGGTGGAGCGCGTGATCGTTGACCTGCGGCAGAACACGGGCGGCAACAACACCACCTTCGGGAACCTGCTCGCCGCCCTCGGCGACCCGTCGATCGACCAGCCGGGGCGGCTGGTGGTGCTGATCGACCGCGTCACGTTCTCGGCGGCCGCCAACTTCGCCACGCGCCTGGAACAGGCCACGCACGCGACCTTCGCCGGGGAGCCGATGGGCGGTGGCCTCAATTTCTGGAATGACGTGACCTGGATCGAGCTCCCCGACTTCCCGCTCCCGATGCGGCTGGCGATCAGCACCCGCTACTGGGAGATGGCCGAGCCCGACGACCCACGCCTCTCGATCGAGCCGGACCTGCCGATGGCGGTCACCGCCGCCGACTACTTCGCCGGTCGGGATCCGCTGCTCGAGGCGGCCCTCGAGGACGCCGGCGGCCAGCGTTAACCGTCCGGCAGCGAGGGAGGGATCGGCGGTCGGGTGGCGTCACCGGCGGAGGCGGCCGCCTCGGGCTCCGGTGTTGCCGCCGGACCCTCTCGCCGCGACAGGTTGCGAACGCTTGGCACCAGCAGGACCGCCGTGTTGGCCACGATACCGATCCCCGCCGCCACCAGGAGTGTCTCGGGCCGGCCGATCGCCACCGACATCGGTCCCACCGCCGCGTACGCGACCGGCTGGAAGACGAGGGAGACCATCCAGTCATACGAGCTGACGCGGCTCAGCACCCCGGGCGGGATGTGCTGCTGCAGCATCGTGTCCCAGAACGTGTTGCTGATCACGATGCCGGCGAAGGCCACCAGGGCCCCCAGAGTGACCACCGGCAATGGGAAGGGCGGGATCAGGAACAGCAGCTGGATGGTGGCGATGGCCATCACCCCGAAGGCGGGGATCAGGGGCCGTCGTGGCTTCCAGCGCAGGCCGATGGCGCCGCCCAGCAGGCCGCCGACCGCGCCCCCGGCCAGGATCACTCCCCACGCCGTGGCCCCGCCCAGCGACTCCGCGGCGACCAGCGGCCCCAGCACCTGGAACGCGGCCAGCGACGCGTTCGAGAGCGCGAAGGTCAGGATCGATGCCACCACCCAGCGCCGAGAGCTGACCTCATGCCACCCGTCGGCCAGCTCCGCCACGAACGGTCGGCGCTCCTCGGCCGCGAGAGGCGAGACGCGCATTGCCAGCAGGAACCCGGCGCTCAGCAGGAAGCTGGCGCCGTCCACGGCGAACGCCCACCCTGGGCCGACGGTCGCCACCAGCAGTCCGGCGACCAGCGGGCCGAAGATGTGCGCTGCGCTCTGCGAGATGCTGACCAGCGCGTTCGCCTGCTGCAGTCGCGCGCGGCTGACGACCTGCGGCATGAGCCCGGTCGTGGCCGGGACGAAGAACGCGGACGCGCTGCCCATCGCCACCGCCAGCCCGATGAGGTGCCAGATCTGCCCGTTTCCGGTGATGAGCAGGGTCGACACGATCGCCTGGGCTGCGGCCCGCACCAGATCGGCAGCGACCATCACCCGCTGACGCGGCAGCCTGTCGGACCAGACGCCGCCGGCGAGAGTCAGCAGGACGCGAGGGATCGAGAAGGCGGCGAAGACCAGTCCGAGGTCAGCCGCGCTGCCGCCGACCTCCAGAACGGCGAAGGCCAGCGCCACGCCGACCAGCGCGTCGCCGACGGCCGAGCCGCTCTGGCCGATCCACAGCAGGCGGAAGTCGCGCTCGGAGAGCGCTTCGGTCGAGTCGCGCAGGAAGGCCCAGATGCGCTCCATCCGGCAGGCAGCGTAGCAGCGGCCGAGCGCCGGACTCGCCCACGGCCGGCAATCGGGCGGGCGTCGCCAGTTACGTCAGCCGGCGCGCCGGTAGTGGCCGTCGAAGACGGTCTCCCAGCCTTCGTCCGGGGTCGCGACCTCCCAGTGCTGCCGCAGGCGCTCCGGGTCGCCGTCGATCAGCGACCAGCTGATCCGCTGTCGCAGGACCTGCGGCTCCTGCCCGGGGAGCGCGGCCTCGCCCTCCATGACCATGGCCCCGTCGCGCGGGCCGCCGGCGATCTGCAGCACCAGGCCCGAGGAGTCGACCCAGGTCTGGTGCCAGGCTCCGTCGTGTGGCGACCAGGCGTTCAGGCTGGTCCCGCGGTGTCCGCTCTCGCCCCGCCACTCCTCGCGCAGCGCGCAGCCGTCGAAGAGCAGCGTGATCGAGTTGCGGCCGACCAGGGTTCCGTCGGGGTCGCGCACCTCCCACTCACCCAGCCAGAAGTCGAACTGGCGGCGCTCCGATTGGCCGCAGGGCGGCGTCCGAGACTCTGAATCACTCATATCCCTCCTAGGCCCGCTCGGCGGGCGTGGTTCACCGGGCGGGCTTGACAGCCGACGTAAAGTAACTCGATATCAAACAGTTTCACAACAAGTAAGTCTGGATGGAGACGATGGCAGGCAGACTGATGAGGCAGCTCGGACCGCTGCAGGAGCGCAACTTCCGGCGCCTCTGGATCGGGCAGACCACCTCCGCGGCGGGGGACGGCATGACCGGAGTGGCGTTGACGTTCGCCGTCCTGGGCCTGGGTCGCTCGGCCGCGGACCTGGGCCTGGTGCTCGCCTCGTTCATGGTCCCTCGCGTCGTCTTCATGCTG
The DNA here is from genome assembly GCA_036375035.1 of Candidatus Limnocylindria bacterium. Taxonomy (GTDB): domain Bacteria; phylum Chloroflexota; class Limnocylindria; order QHBO01; family QHBO01; genus JAPSGM01. The sequence goes on along the minus strand of DASUSP010000129.1, from coordinate 262 downwards.
GTCGGCGGGGTCTGGGCCGATCGGCTGCCCAGGCGCGGAATCATGATCGGATCGGACCTGGTGCGTGCGGCCGCCCAGGTTGTGCTGGCCGTGGCGGCCTTCACCGCCACGGGCCAGCTCTGGATCTTCATGGCCGCCTCGTTCGCCTCGGGGGCCGCATCGGCGTTCTTCCAGCCAGCGTCGACGGGCCTGATCCCGCAGACAGTCAGTGCCAAGCGCCTGCAGCAGGCGAACGCCACCCTGAGCCTGTCGCAGTCCACCG
>DASUSP010000128.1:0-8424 GCA_036375035.1 Candidatus Limnocylindria bacterium | reverse complement strand
CGCGCGACAGGTGCTCAAGGAGATCCGCGGCCGGCTGGGCTTCCTGGTCGACGTCGGCTTGGACTACTTGACCCTGGACCGCGCCAGCGGGACGCTCTCCGGCGGGGAGGCGCAGCGCATTCGGCTGGCGACGCAGATCGGCTCAAGCCTGATGGGCGTGCTGTACATCCTGGATGAGCCGTCGATCGGGCTGCACCAGCGTGACAACGACCGGCTCATCGCCACCCTGGCGCGGCTGCGCGACCTGGGCAATACGCTGGTGGTGGTGGAGCACGACGAGGAGACGATCCGCTCCGCGGACTGGGTGATCGACATCGGGCCTGGGGCGGGAGAGCACGGCGGGAACCTGATCCACTCCGGACCGCTGGACGACCTGCTGCGCAGCGAAGCCTCGATCACGGCGGCCTACCTGCGCGGGGATCGGTCCGTCCCCGTCCCGCGCCGACGCCGCAAGGGGAGCGCCCGCTGGCTGACCGTGCGCGGGGCGGCGGAGAACAACCTGCGCGACGTGGACGTCGCGTTCCCGCTGGGCCGATTCGTGGCGATCACCGGGGTCAGCGGCTCCGGCAAGTCGAGCCTGGTGACCCAGATCCTGTACCCGGCTCTCGCCGCGCGGATCTGGGGATCGCGCGACCGCCCCGGAAAGCATCGGGCCATCGAGGGGATCGAGGAGATCGACAAGGTCATCGAGATCGACCAGTCGCCGATCGGGCGGACGCCGCGCTCGAACCCGGCCACCTACACCGGGCTGTGGGCGCCGCTGCGCGAGCTGCTGGCGGCGGTTCCCGAGGCCCGTCTGCGCGGCTACAAGCCGGGACGCTTCAGCTTCAACGTCAAGGGCGGCCGCTGCGAGGCGTGCGAAGGGGCGGGGATCGTTCAGATCGAGATGCACTTCCTGCCCGACGTGTACGTTGCCTGCGAGGTCTGCAAGGGGAAGCGCTACAACCGCGAGACGCTCGAGATCCACTACAAAGGTAGGAATGTCGCGGAGATCCTGGAGATGACCGTCGACGAGGCGCTCGACTTCTTCAGCGCCGTCCCGACCATCCGCAACAAGCTGCAGACCCTGCACGACGTGGGGATGGGCTACATCCACCTCGGCCAGCCCGCCACCACGCTGTCGGGCGGCGAGGCGCAGCGCGTGAAGCTGGCCACCGAGCTGTCGAAGCGGGCCACCGGCCGGACCTTCTACATCCTTGACGAGCCGACCACCGGCCTCCACTTCGACGACGTCGCACGGCTGCTCGCCGTCCTCGGGCGGCTGGCGGACACCGGCAACACAGTGGTGGTCATCGAGCACAATCTGGACGTGATCAAGAGCGCCGACTGGGTGATCGACCTGGGGCCGGAGGGCGGCGACAAGGGCGGCGAGGTCGTGGCGGCGGGGACCCCCGAGCAGGTCGCCCGCGTTCCAGCGTCCCATACCGGCCGCTACCTGCGCCAGGCCCTGGAGGGAACGCCGGCCGCAACGTCCCAGTCCTCGCGTCGCCAGCGCGAGCCCGCCGCCGCCAGCTGACGCCCGAGATGGCCGCAGGCGCGCGGGGAACCGATGCGGCCCGGCTCGAGGCTGAATGGGCCAGGCGAGTGCGCGACAACCGCGAGCAGGTCGAGCGCATCCGCCACGGTCCGGAGCGCCCCGACTTCTATGCGCCGGTCAGCGCGCATTTCATCGACGATCCGCGGCGGACCGGCGACGCTGTGCTCGACGCGCTGCTGGAGCTGGGCCGTCCGGATGAGAGCTGGTTGGACATCGGTGCCGGGGCGGGCCGATACGCGCTGCCGCTGGCGCTGCGCGTGCGCGAGGTGCTGGCCCTGGATCCCTCGCAGGCCATGCTGGAGGGACTGAGGGCCGGGATGGCGGAGCACGGCATCCATAACGTGAGGGTCCTGGAGGGCCGATGGCCGGACGCCGCGGGGCCGAACCTGGCGGCCGACGTCGCGCTGATCGCGCAGGTCGGATACGACGTCGAGCGGATCGGGCCGTTCCTGGGCGCCATGGAAGCCGCCGCGCGGCGCCTGTGCGTTGCCGTGCTGATGGACCGATCGCCTGCGGCGGCCGCTGACGGCTTCTGGCCCGTGGTGCATGGCGTGCAGCGCGTCCTGCTGCCGGCCCTGCCCGAGCTGGTGACGCTGCTCCGAGCGCGCGGCACGGAGCCGATGGTTCGCGAGCTGCGGCGGCCGGAGCGGCGGTTCGATTCCGCCGAGGAGACACTGGGCTACCTGCGCCGCCAGCTCTGGGCCGAGGAGGGCACCGACGCCGAGGCGCGGCTGCTGGCCGAGGTCGAGCGGCGCATGGCCGCCGGCTGGGACGCGCGTTCCCTTGACGACGGCCCCTCCCGCATCGGGCTGGTCACCTGGCGGCCGAGCCGCTTGGCGCCAACGGTATGATCCGGTTCCGCGGCCACTATCCGGCCGCGTCACGGAGGGTTGCTGATGGCAAGCGGGGCTCTGGTCGTGCTCGGCATCATCCTGGTCGTCCTCGGCCTGCTGGCGGCATCGAACATCGTGCTGGTGGTGATCGGACTGCTCGCCATCCTGGCCGGCGGCGTGCTGCAGGTGGCGATGGCCCGCCGGACGTGACGCCTCGTACCCGCTTGGGCCTGCCCGTGCACCGGTGAGCGAGCCGACCCGCGCCGAGGCCCTGGCGCTGCTGCACGAGTGGAACGAGAGCCCGTCGCTGCGCAAGCACGGCCTGCTCGTCGAGGCGGGCGTGCGCGGCTACGCGGCCGATGACGGCCTCGACCCGGCGACGGTCGATCGCTGGGGGATCGCCGGCCTGCTTCACGACCTGGACTACGAGCGGCACCCGGACCCGGCGACGCACGGGGCCATCGGGGCCGATGAGCTGGAGCGCCGTGGCTATCCCCACGAGGTGGTCTATGCCGTCCGCTCCCATAACGACGCGCTGGGGTTGGACCGCACCTCGCGCCTGGACCACCTCGTGTACGCCTGCGACGAGCTGGCCGGCTTCCTGGTGGCGGTGGCGCTCATGCGCCCCACTCGCCGACTGGCCGACGTGGAGCCGGCCCACGTGCACAAGCGGATGAAGGACAAGGCGTTCGCGCGGGCCGTGCCGCGCGAGATGCTTATCGGCGGCGCCGAGGAGATCGGCCTGGAGTTCGACGAGCACGTCTCCAACATGGTTCGTCACCTCAGCGTCGTGGCCCCGGAGGTGGGCCTGTAGCCACCGGCAGCGCCGCGCCCATCTCTCGCAGGAAGCGCGACGGCCGCCGCGGGTCGAAGGCCAGCACCAGCCGCCGGGTGGCCCGGGTCAGGGCCACGTAGGCCAGGCGCCGCTCCTCCTCCAGCGCGCGCTCCGGATCCCGCGCCTCGACCAGTGCCCGGCGGTTCGGGAAGCGATCCTCCTCCATGCCCAGCACGACGACGGTCTGCCACTCGCGGCCCTTGGCGGCATGGACGGTGACCAGCTCGACCGGCGCATCGTCGCGGCGAAGCGCCTCCAGGCGGGCGAGCGCCTCGTCGTGCGCGGCCAGGAAGGCAGCCAGCTGCCGGAAGCCGACCGACCAGCCCAGCAGGGCGTCCAGGGCGGCGTGCTCCTCGTCGCCCAGCGACTCCGCGCCGTCCGAACGGCGCCAGCCCAGCCCCTCGCGCACGCCGAGCAGGGCGTCGAACGGAGCGGCGTGCGCCGGCAGTCGCCGCACCTCGCCGACCAGGCGCCGCACTGGATCGGACTGCAGCGCGACGGGCACCGAGGCGCAGTGGGGGATGCCGGCTCGCACCAGCGCCACCACCATCGGCTCCAGCTCGACCCTGGTCCGCGCCAGGAAGCAGATGGTCCGGCCCTCGTCGGTGGCATCGGCCGCCATTCGGGCCAGGCGCTCGTTCCACTCCGGCGCGGACGAGTCGAACGCGGTCAGGGGCGTCACCGGGAGGGGTCCGGGTGCTGCCCCGGCGGCGACGCGTTTGGCGAACCGCTCCCGGTTGTGCTCGATCAGGCGCCGCGAGACGTCGACCACCGCCGGCGGGCATCGGTAGTTGGTGGCCAGCTGCACCCGTCGCGCGCCGGGGTAGAGCGCCTCGAAACCGAGGATCCGCCGCACGTCGGCCAGGCGCCAGGCGTAGATCGTCTGGTCGTCGTCGCCGACCACGAACAGGTTGTCCTGCGGCGCGGCGAGCAGGCGCACCAGCCGGAGCTGCCCGGCGTCCACGTCCTGGAACTCGTCCACGCACAGGTGCGAGAAGCGCGATTGCCATCGGTCCCGGAGTCGCCGGTCCCTCCGCAGGAGGGTTCCGGCATCGGCCACGAGGTCGTCGAAGTCGACGGCGCCGCGCAGCGCCAGCATGGAACGGTAGTCCTCGACCAGGTCGGGTCGCGGCGGCTGGCGGCCCTCCACCTTCCATGCCGAGATGTCGGTATCGAGCTGTGCCGGATCAGGGAGGTCGTCCGCCTCTCCTTCCGCCGCGCCGCGCCGCCGCAGGAGGGCCCGAAGCAGCGGCAGCCGATCGGCGACCAGTGGCGTCGGGCCGCGCGCGTCCAGGACCACCTGGCGCGCCAGAGCGTGCAGGGTTCGCACCTCGATGCGGCCCGCCGCGGCGTGCTGCGGGACCAGCCTGGCACCGATCCGGCCGCTCAGCTCCAGAGCCGCGTCCCGGTTGAAGGTGGCGACCGCGATGCGTTCCGGCGCGACGCCGCGGCCCAGCAGGACGCCGAGCCTGGCGATCAGGGTGGTTGTCTTGCCGCTTCCCGCCGGCGCGATGATCAGCGCCGGGCCGTCGGGCAACGTCGCCGCAGCCCGCTGCTCCGGGTCGAGAGAATCCAACAGGGTGCGGCCGACCGTCGCCGTGCCGACCGCGTGCAGCGTCGCCACACAGGCAGCATCCCGATCGGGGCTTATCGCGCGCTTTGCCGCGGATTACCGGCAGGGCCCGGGCGCTCGACAGGCTATCCTGTCGCCGCCCGCCCGCGACAGCTCCGAGACACCCATGACCGCTTCCCGATGATCAACCGCAACCGACCCCGCTCCCCGGCGACGGCGTCCGCACGTGCCGCGCTGGCGGCCGACGATGGCACCTCGACCTACGAGCGCCCTCGCCGTCGAATGCCGGTCAAGGTGGTGCTCCTCATCGGTCTCCTGCTGGTCCTGATCGTGACGGTCCTCGGGGGCCTGCTCCTCTGGGGCCGCGTGAGCGCCTTCAACGGCACCATCTCGACCGCCTCGGCCGCCTCGTCGGCCCTGTGGGGGTCGCTGGGCGGCGAGGAGCGCGTGAACGTGGCCCTGTTCGGGTACGGCGGCGAGGAGCACAAGGGCGGCAACTACCTGGCCGACTCGATCCAGATCATGTCGATCGATCCGGTCGCGGAGACCACCACCATCATCCCGATCCCGCGCGACTTCTGGGTCGAGGGCATCACCGAGATGCCAGACAACGGCAAGATCAACGAGGCCTTTGCCATCGGGCACGCGAGGGGCGGCATCGAGGAGGCCGGCCGCTTCACGACCGAGGTGCTCTCCCGCGTCACCGGCCTGCAGATCGACCACTGGATGGCGATCGACTTCGCCGGATTCCGCGACATGATCGACGCCATCGGGGGCGTCACCGTCAACAACCCGCGCGCCTTCCGCTATACGTGGTCCGAGCACCGGTACCTGCGTGGGCGCTTCAACGATGGTCGGTTTGCGAGGGGCACCATCGAGCTGAATGGGGAGCAGGCCCTCAGCTACGCCCGAGCCCGGTACACGAACAAGCCCAGCGAGTCGAGCGACTTCGCCAGGTCGGTCCGGCAGCAGCGCGTGCTCACGGCACTGCGCGTGAAGGTCGGGGAGGGGGGACTCGGCTCCATCGGCCCGGGCCTGGCCCTGATGGACGCCCTCGAGGGACGCATGAGGACCGACCTGTCGGCGATCGACCTGTTCCTGCTCTCCGGCCACCTGGAGCCGGACCACCGCATCGAGCTGGAGGAGGGCGTCATCCTGGAGGCCACGACCAGCACCATCGGGCAGTACATCCTGGTGGTCATCGGGCGCGAGCACTCGGCCGACTACGGACCGCTGCAGCGATTCCTGGCCGAGGAGCTGGCGAAACCGATCCCGACCGCAAGCCCCACGCCGTCGCCGTCCTAGAATCGGGGCATGCCCCCCGCCGCGGCTCGCGACCAGCACCTGCTCGCCATCCTCCGCCAGCTTCCGACCTCACCCGGGGTCTACCTGATGAAGGGGGCCGATGGGCGCGTCCTCTACGTGGGCAAGGCCGATTCGCTGCGCAACCGGGTGCGCTCCTACTTCGGCAGCAAGGGCGCGCTGGACGCGCGGATCCTGCGCATGACCCAAAAGGTGGCCGATGTCGACTACATCGTAACCGACACGGTCAGCGAGGCTTACCTGCTCGAGGGCAACCTGATCAAGGAGCACCGGCCGCGCTTCAACATCCGGCTGCGCGACGACAAGAGCTACCCGTTCGTGAAGATCACCCTGGGCGAGGATTTTCCGCGCATCGTGCGGACCCGGAAGCTGGCGCGCGATGGGAGTCGCTACTTCGGGCCCTACGCATCGGCCTCCAGCGTGGACGACACCCTCAAGCTGCTGCGCAAGATCTTCCCGTTCCGCACCTGCAACCTGGACATCCCCGAGGGCAAGCGCGTCCTGGAGCGCCCCTGCCTGCTCTACTACATCAATCGATGCCAGGGTCCCTGCATCCAGGCGGTGGAGAAGGCGCAATACCGGGCCACCATCGGCCGGATCGTGGACTTCCTGGAGGGCAAGCAGGAGGGCATCGCCGACGAGCTGCGGATGGAGATGGAGGCGCACTCCGAGGCGCTGCGCTTCGAGCAGGCGGCCACGGCCCGCGACAGGCTGCGGGCCGTGGAGCGCACGATCGAGCAGCAGAAGGTCGCTGCCTACAGCCGCGCCGAGCAGGACGTGGTGGGCATGGCCCGCGAGGAGGGCGAGGCCTGCCTGCAGTTGCTGGTGATCCGCAACGGCAAGATGATCGGACGCGAGCACTTCATCGTCGAGAACGCGCGCGACGCGACCGATGGCGAGGTGCTCGGCTCGTTCCTGCAGCAGTACTACGCCGCCACCGAGCGGCCGCCACGTGAGGTGCTCATGCCGGCCGCCCCCGCGGATGACGATGACCTGGCCGCCTTCCTGGCCCATCGCCGCGGGTCGCGGGTGGTGCTGCACGTGCCGGAGCGCGGCGAGAAGCGGCGCCTGGTGGCGCTGGCCACCCAGAACGCGGTGGAGGCGCTGGCCAAGGAGCGGGCCGAGTGGCTGGCGGACGAGGGAAAGCGCGACGAGGCGCTCGACGGGCTGGCCGAGGCGCTGGGGCTGCCAGGACAGCCGGAGCGGATCGAGTGCTACGACATGAGCAACATCCAGGGGACGTCCGCGGTGGGTTCGATGGTCGTCTTCGTGAACGGCCGCCCCGAGCCGCGCGAGTACCGGCGGTTCCGGATCCGCTCCGGCGAAACGCCCGACGATTTCCGGATGATGGCCGAGGTGCTGCGGCGCCGGTTCAGCCGCGCCGCCCGACTGCGCGAGGAGACCGGGGCGCTGTCGCTTGCCGCGGTCGGGGCCGATGAGATCCCCGAGTCGATCGACGACGGGGGTGGGGAGGACGGCGGCCGCGCGCGGCGCCAGGACGGATGGGCGATCCCGGACCTGGTGATCGTGGACGGCGGCAAGGGCCAGCTGTCGGCGGCCCTGGGAGCCATGACGGAGCTGAACATGGCGGACGTGCCACTGGCCGGGTTGGCGAAGCGGTTCGAGGAGCTCTATGTCCCGGGCCGCTCGGACCCGATCGTGCTGCAGCGCCGCTCGCAGGCGCTGTACCTGGTCCAGCGCATCCGGGACGAGGCGCATCGGTTCGCGATCACATACCACCGCACAGTGCGCGGCAAGCGAGCGCTGGCCAGCGTCTTCGACGAGGTCCCGGGCATCGGTCCCGCGCGCAAGAAGGCGCTCCTCAAGCGATTCGGATCGGTGCGGCGCATCCGGGAGGCGAGCGTCGAGGAGCTGGCGGCGACGCCGGGCGTGGGGCGTGCCGCTGCCGAGCGGCTGAAGTCGCACCTGGCTCGCGAGGGCATGCTCGCCTGACCGCGGCCGCGCGTTACCTGCGCCGCAGCGGGACTCGGCGTCTGCGTCGGATGCAACCAACTGCCAACGAAGGGCCGCAATTGGCTGCACGGGACGCAACAGACGTCCGCAGGTCCGCGGGCCTCGGGCCGCGTTGCCACGCCCGGCGTGGCGAACCTATAATCGCCCGGCCCGCCGCGGAAGCGCGGCGCGTTTCGTGTCCGGCCCGCCGCGACACCACCCGCCCGATCGAAAGGACGAACCGGCCGTAGCATGAGTTGGCGCCGCATCGCTCCGTGGGTGATCCTCGTCACCCTGCTCCTGTCGATCTACATCGACATCCCGCGCTCGTGGCTGCCCGATGGCGCGCCCGGCGGGGACCTGCGCACGG
>DASUSP010000127.1:0-4376 GCA_036375035.1 Candidatus Limnocylindria bacterium | reverse complement strand
GGGCTACAACCAGATGGTCCCCGGGCCGCAGCTGCGGGCCGAGGTGGGGGATCGGATCCGGATCATCCTGCACAACGAGCTGCCGGCCCCGACCACGATCCACTCGCACGGGCTCTTCGTGCCGCCGAACATGGACGGCGTGCCGGTCATCAGCCAGACCGCGGTCATGCCCGGCGAGACGTTCACCTACGAGTACACGATCCGCAATGCGGGGTCGCACATGTACCACAGCCACTTCATGGCCCAGCGCCAGGTGCCGCAGGGCCTGCTGGGCGCGCTGGTGGTGACCGATCCCAATGACCCGGACGAGTACGAGTCGGACATCGACTACGCCATGGTCCTCAACGACGGCCCGTTGGGCTTCACGATCAACGGCAAGAGCTTCCCGGCCACCGAGCCGATCGTGGCAACGCGGGGACAGAAGGTCCGCATCCGCTACATGAACGAGGGGCTGCAGATCCACCCCATGCACCTGCACGGCATCCCGCAGCTGGTCATCGCCAAGGACGGGTGGCTGCTGCCACAGCCGCACTACGAGGACACCGTGCTGGTGGCGCCCGGCGAGCGGGTGGACGTCCTGGTCGAGGCCTCCGAGCTCGGGACCTGGGCGTTCCACTGCCACGTGCTGACACATGCCGAGGGCGACGACGGCATGTTCGGTATGGTTACCGCACTCATCGTGCAGGAGCCGTGATCGAGGTGCCGTCGCGCAAGCAGGGAGGCGCATCCGGCGAGGAGGCGATCGGGACCAGTCGCCTGCACGTCACGGTGGCCGCGCGCGTCGAACGCGAACGAGCCGCGGACGTGCTCGGGCCGGGACGCGACGCCTGGCTCGGAGAGCTGGTCGACCCGGCCCCGGAGCCGGACGGCAGCGCCCGCTACCTGCTGGACCTCGAGCTGCGGGTCAGCGACGCGGCACCGCGCGTGGCCTTCCACAAGGCCGCCTACCTCGACGTGGGACCCGTGCGAGAGGAGGACGACGGCGCGCTGTACCTGGAGATCGGCTGGCGCGCCGCCGGCCTGACCCCTCTCTTCCCGGTCTTCGCCGGGCGCCTGACCTGGACCGGCGGCCAGCTGCTGCTCGACGGGCACTACGCCCCGCCCGGCGGAAGCGTGGGGGTGGTGGCCGACCGCCTGCTGCTGAACGTCGCGGCCCGGGGCACTGGCCGCCGCCTTCTGGAGCGGATCGCGCAGGAGATGGCGCGCTCCGGCTGATCCGGCTTTTCCCGGCCGACCCGGGACCGATGTCCCTTGACTCCGGTCCAGGATGTTATATCGTGAACCGATATATCGCCTGACGAAAGAGTCAACCGATGGGAGCATCCACTTCCGCTGACCTGGGGCGCTTCGCCGAGCCGGCCATGCTGGTCCTGGTCAGCCTGACCGATGGCCCCCGGCACGGCTACGCGATCATGACCGACGTCGAGACCTTCGCCGGCGCGACCATCGGGCCGGGGACGCTGTACGCGGTCCTGGCGCGACTCGAGCAGGCCGGGTTCATCGAGCCGATGGAGAGCGACGAGCGGCGCCGTCCGTACCGGATCACCGAGAGCGGCCGGGCAGCCGTGGCCGAGCAGCTGGACCGTATGGACCGTTTCGTCCAGGTCGGACGCCTCCGCGCGCGGCAGGCGGCGGGGTGACGGCCGTGCGCCCGCCGCTCCGCCACCGCCTCCTGCTCCGCGCCTATCCGGCCGCCTGGCGCCGCCGCTACGGGGAGGAGCTGCTGGCCCTCCTGGCCGACCGCGACCCGGGGCCGAGGGACTTGCTCGACGTTCTGGCCGGGGCCGTGGACGCGCGACTGCACCCGGGCCTCGGCCGGACGGCGCTGCGGCGGGTGGAAGCCATCCCCCTGCCACTGCCCGGCACCCGATCGGCGGCCGCCTTTGGCATCGTGGCCGTGACGCCGCCGGTCGGGGTCCTGAGCCGCCGGACCTTCATGCGTCGCATGCTGGGAGTCGGGACGATGCTGCTCGGCCTGGAGTTCCTGGCCGGCACCCTGTCGTTCCTGTGGCCGAACATCCGCGAGGGGCTGGGTGCCCAGTTCCGCGTCGGGCGCATGGCTGACATCCTCGCCGCGCAGCCGTCGTTCGCCACCGGGCGCCCCTACCCGTACAACCCCGCGCGCGTCCTCCTGGTGAACGTGCCGGCGGCGAAGGCCTGGGCCGCGGGCCGGGAGACATCGGTGCCGGATCCGTCCGCGGACGAGCTTCTCGCGCTGTGGCGCAAGTGCCCGCACCTGGGCTGCCTGGTCCCCGAGCCGTGCGAGTCGCTGTCGCGCATCACCTGCCGCTGCCACGGCAGCACCTACAACATCCTGGGCGAGAAGCTGAAGCTCGGGCCCGCCGAGCGCGGGCTGGACCGATTCGCCGTGCGCGTCGAGGACGACGGGACCGTGGTGATCGACACCAGCCAGATCATCCGCGGCGCTCCGAACCTGGGACCTGACAGGCTGGAGTTCGCCGACGCGCACCCGTGGGATGCGACCTGCCCCTAGCGTCGCCCTGCGTCAGACGACGTTCAGCTCGCGGACGGGCTCCCCGCGGACGATGCGCTCGTAGCCGAGCGGCGACAGGTCGAGCGTCTCGTAGCCTCCCGTGGCGATCCACTCGGCCAGGCCGCGGCCGACTGCCGGCGCCTGCTGCAGCCCGTGGCCAGAGAAGCCGTTCGCGAACAGGAAGCCGCGCACGTCGGGGTGTGGCCCGATTACCGCGTTGTGGTCCAGGGTGTTCACCTCGTAATGGCCGGCCCACGCGTCCAGCAGGCGCACTGACTCGAAGGCTGGGACCCGGTGGGCGAGGGCCGGCCACACCACGTCCTCGAAGCGCGACCGGTCGACCTCCAGGTCCAGCGTGTCCGGGTCCGACTCTCCCTCGCGCGGCGAGTAGCCGCCGATCCAAGCCGGCCCCTCGGGGCGGAAATACACGCCGCCGGGGTTGATGGTCAGCGGCGCTGGGCCAAGCCGCTGACGGCAGTCGAAGTGGTAGACGAAGCGCTTGCGCGGGCGGACGGGCAGCTCCAGGCCGGCCATGGCCGCCACCTCGGCCGCTCGCGGCCCTGCGGCGTTCACCACGACCCGCGCCTCCACTGTCGACCCGTCGGCCAGGCGCACGCCGTGCACCTCGGATCCGTCGCGCTCGACCGCCACGACCTCGCCGGCGAGGTACTCGACTCCCAATGAACGGGCCTTGCGCCGGAAGGCCTGCATCAGGGCGTGGGCGTCGAACCAGCCCTCGTCGGCGAGCCCCAGCGAGCCGGCCGCCAGGTCGTCAACGTGCATCCATGCGAAGCGGCGGCGCAGCTCCCCGGGATCCAGCAGCGCGACCGACGCCCCGTGGGCGCGCTGCACCGCGTGGTTGGCCTCCAGGTTCGGGAGGCCGGCCGTGGTGGCCAGGAACAGGTACCCGCCCTCGACGAAGTCGACCGTGGGCGGCGGCTCGCCGGGGATGCCGAGCCATCGGTCCAGGTCCTTGATGAGCGTGATCCCGAAGCGGCTGATCTCGATGTTCAGTGGCGTGCTGAACTGCTGGCGGATCGAGGCGGCTGAGAGCGTGGTCGACGAGGTGCGGTACGTTGGGTCGCGCTCGACCACGATCACGCGCCCGCTCCAGTCGGGTCGCCGCGCGAGGAAGGTGGCCACCGCGCTGCCCACGATCGCCCCGCCGACGATGACCACGTCGGCGCGTTGCCTGCCGCTCATGGCGGCGATGCTAATGGGCGCGCTGCTCGTCAGGCCAGGTTGCGCGGCGGATCGGCTGACGCACGATCGTGCGCAGCGGTGCGGCGTCCGCGTGGCGCAGATCAGCCACGTAGATCTCGTGATGCGGGCCGTGTGGCTCGTACCCTATGGCCCGGATGTGGTCGAGCAGCCGCGCCACCACCGCCTGGCTGCGCTCCGCGTGGCCGGCGTACGCGGTCTGGGCGCACATCCCCTCCCGCAGGGATCCGAGGCGCACGCGGGCCATGGCGCTCCGGGAACGCTCGTCGAGATGCTCGCCGCGCAGCAGCTGCGAATCGCGCACGGCGGTCACCAGCTGGGGCGTGACCGCCGCTGGCTGGGCGACCATGGCGGTCCAGCTCCACTCGCCGGGGAGCGCCTGACGCCACGCCTCGTCATCGGGCGGCGACCACAGGATCTCGACCGGCATCGGGTCGAGCAGGTCGTCACAGCCCTCCTGCAGGTAAAGGCGCAGGCCGGCGGAGAGGTCCGCCAGCGCCCGCACCGCGCTGGCCAGCTCGTCCTCGCCGGCCGGCCCGGCGCCGTCGATCATCAGGAAGTTGCCCATCGGGACGTTGACCAGGACCACCCGGCCGCTCGGCGCCGTCATCACCGCGCGCAGCCGCGCGAGCAGGTCCCTGTGAGCCTGGCGGGGGGTGGA